>JAJRBP010000235.1 GCA_028679405.1 Methanoregulaceae archaeon
GTGGTGAAGGGGATGCGAAGCTTCCCCGCCGCCTCGATGGTCGCGATCCGGACGTCCGGGTCCTTTCCCGGGGAACTGCAGTGGGCATCGAGCCGTGCGGTCGTCTCGAGCATCAGGCCCATGCTTGCGTTGACCGGGCGGAGGTATGCAAGTTCCTCCTCGGAGAGCACCCCGGCGTTCGTGTGGGGGAGAAGGCCGGCACCGATACTCTCCACGCAGAGGTCGCGGCAGTACTCAAGGATGTTCCCGTAGCCCATGCCAGCGAGGACACGGTCGAACCCGGGCTCCTCTCCCGGACGCTCCCCGAAGGTGAAGAGTGCCTCGGTGCAGCCGAGACCGGCCCCGCTGCGGAGGATCCCGAGGACTTCATCCCGCCCCATGATGCACCCGTCGCGGACAGGGGTCCTGAAGACGCAGTACCCGCAACGGTTCCGGCAGACCGTGGTCAGCGGGAGGAACACATTTCGCGAGAAGGTAATTACGCGTTTCTGCATCTTTAAGAACCTACGGCGCGATTGGTGATGAAGCTTCCAGGTTCGGATTCTCTCACGGTTACAGCGATCATTCCGGGGAAGATGGCGGAGAAGGTACCGGTGCATTTTTGGGGAACAGGGCCCAACCGATCCTCTGCGTGCCTGTCATTGCAGTCATCCCGTTCAAGCCGGTGAATCCCAAGACCCGGCTCTCCTGTCTCCTTGACCAGAGGGAACGGGAAGCATTTGCAGAGGCGATGCTCGACGACGTAATCACAGCAGTCCGTGGCACCGGGTGCGACATTTGTGTCCTCTCGACAAGCAGTTACTCCCGCCCTGGCACCCGGGTCGTTGTCGACGAACGCGGGCTCAACGAATCGTTAAACGATTTCATTGCCAGCAGCAGTGATCCTGTCCTTGTTATCATGGCCGACCTGCCGCTCGCCACACCCGAGGCGGTGAACGACATGCTTCAGAGAGAAGGAGATGTGGTATTTGCGCCTGGCAGGGGAGGGGGGACGAACGCGATCTTTGTCAGAGCAGTCAGGGATTTCCACGTCGATTACTATGGTGCGAGTTTCCTGAAGCATGTCCGCATCGCGGGGGAATCCGGGCTCTCAATCGGGATCTCGGACTCATTCCGTCTTCACACCGATATCGATGAGAAGGAGGACCTGGTCGAGCTCCTGATCCACGGGAAGGGGGAGAGCAGGCGGTTCCTTGAGTCGTCCGGTTTCTCCCTGAAGGTGGAGAAGGGACGGGTCGGTGTGGAGCGGGTTCAATAACCCAAATTCCGTGGCTCCTCATCCGGATGTAATGGTAAAGTCAGGATCATGGCCCGATTTCCGATATCTCCGATCCCGGTAATGATTCGATGTGTTTCCTCAGGAGTTCTTCCTGGGTCTCGTAATCAGATAGGTATACGACCCGGAAGGTCTCTTCCCCCTCCACTCCCTTGATGACGTACGCCCCCGCCCGGGTAATCCTGAAGAAAGGCCTTGCGAATGCAGGGAAATATTCGAGCAGGCCTGTATCTCCGAGATGCCCGATGAATTCCCTGGTGATGGTCCGGTCGATGCGGATCTCCCTGATAACCGTACCATCGAGGCAGACTTCGACCGTCCTGATCTGCAGGACCTTCATTTGCATCCTCTTATTGTCTCGAGAGCTTCAATGAGGGTATCCACCTCTTCGTGCGTATTGAAGGGAGAGAAGCTGACCCGCACAGTTCCATCAGGATAGGTCCCGAGATCTTTGTGGATAAGGGGGGCACAGTGGAGACCGGTCCGGAGCCGGATGTCGTAAGAATGGTTCAGCACATACCCGATATCCTCGCAACTCCAGCCTTTCCTGCAGAAGCTGACAATACCGCAGGGATTCTCATCTGCATCGACCGAATGTACCGAATATCCGGCAGGACCGAGATACCCTGCCAGGTGCCTGACCAGTTCCATCCGGATTTTTGAGAGATTTTCGACTCCCTGCTCCACCACGAAGGCAATCCCGGCGCAGAGTCCTGCAATCCCCGGGTAGTTTGGAGTACCGGGTTCCAGGGACGAAGGCCGGAGATCAGGCATGGACCGGAGTTCGCTCCTGATCCCGGTCCCACCGAATTTCCACGGGATTATCCTGACAGATTCCCCGACGACCAGTCCGCCTGTTCCAGGTGGGCCAAACAGCGATTTGTGCCCGGTAAACGCAGCGACCAGATACGGCCTGCCCGAGAGGTCGATACCTGTCGAACCTGCCGACTGGGACACATCGAGGAGGAGGGGGATCTCGTGGGAGGCACATACCTCGTAGATCGGGTCGAGCGATTGCACCTGCCCGGTCACGTTCGATGCATGATTGACCGCGATGAGACAGGTATCGTCCCGTATCTTCTGTTCCAGATCCGGACAGGAGATCCCTCCAGGGCTTGTGGCAGGGAGCACGTCAAGCGTGATCGCACCCCGGTCCTCCAGGTGGAAGAGCGGCCGGAGAATGGCATTATGTTCATTCGTGGTGGTAATCACATGGCCTCTTTCCGGGAGTATCCCGAAAACAGCCATGTTAATCGCCTCCGTTGCACCGGAACAGAGCACCACCCGTTCGGGGTCTTTAAAATGAAAGAGGTCGGTGACAGCCCCCCGGCAACCGTCCAGCACATTCATGCCGGTCACATTCTCGCGGTAGATGCTGACGGGTACCCCCTCGATATTCTGCAGTACCGCGGCCGTCACCGGGGGAGGTTTCGGATAGCTGGTCGCGGCGTTGTTGAAGTAGATCATGGGTCACATCCCATGGAGGGTTCCTGAAGGGGACAGAGAAAAAAGTGATTTGGCCATATCATATCTAAAGCAGACAGAGGATCCATGGCCAAAAGATCGGTGACAGATTCCGTCCTCACATTTTCGTGACGACAAATTCCCCGAACGCATCTCCGCACTCGATCCCCTTGGTTTGTTCACACCTGAACTTGTTCATCCCGTTGGGATAGGGATCGGAGTACGCAAGCTCGAAGAAGGCAGCACTGATCCCCCTGACCATGTACGCCCTTTTCCGGTCGGATTTTGAGCCGTCGGCTTCATAGTAGTCCGATGCCCGTATGGTCATCCGCTCCCCCTCGTGGATCTGCATGATACCGGATTTTGCCCATCCCCATGCGGTGAATACGGCATAGGCTCCCCTCAGTACGTCTTTTGCACCCTCTGTCACCATCGGCATCACCACGGCCTTGAACTCCTCTGACGTGATGATCCCATATCCCGTGTGGTACCCGCACTCGTAGGCGCACTGGACCAATGCTTTCTCAAGTGCTTCCCTTCGTTCGGGTGGTGCGGCAGCCAACATTCTTTCGGCGAACGAGTTCCAGAATGTTGTCGGAAGCTGGTTCACGAGTACGTTGAAGTTGGGAATAAGTCCGTCCTGGTCGCTTTTCACCGTGATATCGACCAGGTCTTTCACTACTTTATCGCGCATCACTGTCATGATGTCACACCTGCACCATTTCGACCGTGAATGAACTGGTATTCGCACCAGCCACGATGGCCTCGTTCTCGGTCACTCTGTAACTCCGTGCAGGCTTGTCAAAGGAAGCACCAAATACTGCAGCGATGTAGCCACGCGTGAAATAGTTGACCGGGTTGTCGTGATTGCCCCATTTCTTCAGCCAGCCCGAATCGACGTGCGACTTCTGCAGCTTTACATTTCCCGCCCCGGCATTCCCCGATATCTCCATCTTTCCCATTCCCATCAGGGAGTAGAACTCGGCACCGATCCTG
The DNA here is from genome assembly GCA_028679405.1 of Methanoregulaceae archaeon. Lineage (GTDB taxonomy): Archaea > Halobacteriota > Methanomicrobia > Methanomicrobiales > Methanospirillaceae > JAJRBP01. The sequence continues at coordinate 3,737 of JAJRBP010000235.1, forward strand.
AGCCTTTCATCTCCCGAAATCTTATGGTTCCTGATATAATCCTCGAGGAGAGGCCGGACACTGTCTTCTGCCGATTCACTCAGGATCCTGGTACCGCCGATGTCGTCGAAGTCGATCGCGAGTTTGGTCGTGAGACTCATGTAGTGGTGGCAGTGCAGGACCATATTGAACCCGTTCAGGTAATGACGGAAATTTTTCTCGTCAAAGGTATGTTTGATCTCAAGGGTCATTTTTTCAATCTCCTGATCTCTTCCATTATTCTGTCTGTTTTATCGGCAATCCTCAGAGGAGTCTCTCAAGCTCCGGGATCAGTTTCTGGGTCTTGTGCCGGATGAGCCCGAGGGTCGATGAATCCTCTCCGGCAATCCCGCATATGGCGTCCCCGACCGGGAAACACATGATCATGGCCTGCTTGTAATTGACAAAGAGATCGGAATAAGTACCGACACTCAGTTCCTTTCCCATCTCCGAGATCCCGTTGATTGCGGATGCAACGGCGGCCCCCAGCATATCGAGGTTCGAATTTGCCATGTGCCCGTTGGATTCAATCACGAATCCGTCTCTTCCTACCACAACCACTGCATTGACCCCCTTAATTCCGGAGATCTCTTTCAGGATGTCTGTGGATGATCGTGCGATGTCAGCCATTCTTTCACCAATATAAATAAATTTATATATACCACTACATTTTGCATTCGATATGATTTATAATTTTAGAGTGAATTATTCCTGCATGGTGGTTTCCGGAAATTCCAGCCGTCGGCGAGGGTCAGGAGGACGAATAAAAAAAATGAACCCGCCGCTGTTTTTCCTGGATCCAAGGTAAGGAATTTTCGTCAATATCGTGCCAGACTTCTGGTGAATGAGGGATGCGATCCGCGATCGGCATGGAAGGACTCATATCATGCGAGCGCCAGGGGTGAGTGCAGAAAGGGTGACAGAGATGGCTCCACAGCAACTGATCGGAATCGGCGAAGCCGTGTACAATTTTTCCCTGAAAGACCAGCACAACTCGACCTTCGACCTCTTCGAGAATACCGGAAAACGGACGTTGCTTTCGTTCCACCCGCTCGCGTGGACGGAGTTCTGCGCCGCCCAGATGACCGATCTCGAGAAGAACCGGGAGAAGATGGCCGCCATGAACGCGGAGGCGGTCGGGATCAGCGTCGATTCAGTCCCCTGCAAGAAAGCATGGGCTGACCACCTCGGGATCACCGGGACCAGGATCCTCGCCGATTTCTGGCCGCACGGGAAGGTCGCGGAACAGTACGGTCTCTTCCGGGAGGCGAATGGTTTTTCCGAGAGGGCGAATATCATTGTCGACGAGCGGCAGAGAGTCGCATGGATAAAGATATACCCTGTCCACAGCGTCCCGGATATAGGGGAAGTGATGGGGGTGTTGAAAGGGATGGGGAGCAGGTAACATGAGGCCGGGAGATCACCAGACCAGTCGGTTGGGAACCAGAAAATCATCCCCTTGAATGTCTGGCCGGTTACAACCTGTTCCGGTTCGAGAGCAACCCCATGAACAGGCACTCCTCCGCATCGATCGTCTCTACCCCACAGGTGTCACCGATCGGGAGACCGAGTCCCCGGACGAGGGCAGCCGGGACGCACTCGTCGGCCTCGCCCATTACGATCTCTGCAGCAGAGGCGATATTGTCCGCTATCGCCCGCCTGGTCACTTCGAGCCGCCGGCCGAAGAGGTCGGTCCTTCCGCGGTCGTCTATGACCGAGGGAATCCCTGCACACCCGATCGCAACACCGCTGCACCCGACCCGCATGGCGTGCGTCCTGCTGTCCGCGATGATCACACCGGTGTCCGCCCCCGTGAATCCCGCGATCTCCCTCCTGATCTCCAGGGCGCTCGCATCGGGGTCGGCCGGGAGCGGGAGCACGCATCCCTCGGGAGCGTTGGACGCGTCGACGCCTGCGTTCGGAAGGAGGGTGCCGCCCTTCATGGAGAGGAGGAAACCCGGAATGCCACCGATGACTTCGTCGGATTCCCTGAGCACCACCTCCACCACTGCCGGGTCCATGCCATACTTCCCGGCAAGTTCTTCGGCCTGCACTGAGGGAGTCACCTGATCGAGCCTGACGATCCGTCCCTCAACGGTCGCCACTGCAGACTCGGCTATCACGATCACGTCCCCATCCTCGATCCCGTCACAGGTGGATACGATCGCGGCGGCTGCGATCATCTGTGAGATCCGGTCTCCCTGAGCAAGGACCGGGGTATTGAGACCGTACACACAGAACGAGTCGTTCATCCGCTTTTCACCGCCATCCAGGACCGTACTGCATCGAGTGTCGGGCCGACGTCATGGGTCCGGACCACGTCTGCACCGGCCGGGAGGAGGAGGGTCGTTACGGCCAGGCTCCCTGGCAGGCGTCCTTCAGGCGGCCGGCCGGTGATCTCCCCGATGAAAGACTTCCTGGATACAGCCGCGAGGAGAGGTTTTCCAAAAGCCCGGAACTCTGAAAATCGCCTGCAGAGCTCGATATCGAGGGCAGCCGTCCGTTCCGGGACCCAGCGGCCTATACCAGGATCAAGTACATATGCCCTGATCCCGTATTCCTCGCAACGGCCGGCCACGAGGGACAGGTTTGAAAGCGTCTCCCCGAAGGAGAGTGCATCTCCCGGGAGCGACCGGGATGCCATCGCGAATACCGGTAAACCGGAATCGCCGGCAAGAGCGGAGTAGGCCGGGTTCGAGAGGCCTGAGATGTCGTTTATCGCATGAACCTCGTGCGAGAGGCACGCTTCGAGGACCTCCGGGTGCAGCGTATCGACCGAGACCGTAAGACCGGTCCCGTCGAGGCTCGAGAGAGCGCTCTCCATCCTGGATTTCTCATCCGCAACACTCAGGGGCGGAGATCCGGGAGCCGTGCTCCGTGCACCGAGGTCGATGATCGCCGCTCCCGCTCCTGCCATTTCCATCGCCCGTTCCCTGACCTGTCCGGGGGGGACATATGATGCGGAAAAAAAAGATTCAGGGCTGCAGTTGATCACTCCCATCAGGGTGACAGACCCGTCGCCTATTGTCTTTTTGTTTACGGTGCAGGTCGTGCGAGCCATTCTGCCGCCTCGAGGGTGTTCTCAAGCAGCGAGGCGATCGTCATAGGTCCCACCCCGCCGGGGACAGGGGAGATCGCGCCCGCGATGTCCCGTACCGGAGCGAAATCGACATCCCCGCAGAGTTTCCCGTCAACGTAATTGATGCCCACATCGATCACGGCCGCCCCGGGTTTTACCATCGGCGTGGTAATAAACCCGGCTCTTCCTGCAGCACTCACGAGGATATCAGCGGTCACCGTCTCTTTTTCCAGGTGTAAAGTCCTGCTGTGGCAGACTGTCACGGTCGCATCCCTGTTCAGGAGGAGTGCCGCGAGGGGCCGGCCGACATCGATGCTCCTTCCGACCACGACCGCCTTTTTCCCGGCAATCGGGATCTCGTAGTGGTCGAGGAGCGTGACAATGCCCTTCGGCGTACAGGGGATGAACCGCGGCCGCCCGCTCATGAGGCAGCCGAGGTTGAACGGGTGGAAGCCGTCCACATCTTTCTCCGGGGAAACGGCGGTCATCACGGCACCGGTATCAACATGAGCGGGGAGAGGAAGCTGGACCAGGATCCCACTCACTTCCGGGTCATTGTTCAGGGACGAGATCTTTTCTACGATCTCTCCGGTCGAAGAAGATTCCGGGAGCTCGATCCCTGCCGACCCGATCCCTGCCTTTCCGCAGGCCTGGTGCTTCATCCGGACGTACGTGCGGGACCCGGGATCGTCTCCGACGATGATGGTCGCGAGGACCGGTTTCAACCTGGAAGCCGCAACCCGTGCTCTTACGATCCCGATCCGCTCCTCAGAGACCGCCCGGCCGTCGAGTATCATGGTTATTCCGGGTAGAGCGGGTAGGTGGAGGCCATCTCCTGCACTTCCTTCCCGGTTTTCTTTATGAGGGCCTCGTTCCCGATATCTTTTACAATCGCTGCGATCCAGGTCCCTATCCGGCGCATCTCCGCTTCCTTCATCCCGCGGGAGGTGACTGCCGGGGTTCCGATACGGAGGCCGCTCGTGATGAAGGGGCTCTTCGTCTCATTCGGGATCGTGTTCTTGTTCACCGTGATACAGGCCTTCCCGAGTGCAGTCTCTGCCTCGAGGCCGGTGATCCCCTGTGCCGTCAGGTCGAGGAGGATAAGATGGTTGTCGGTACCCCCGGACACGAGCCGGAGATTATTGTCCAGGAGGGTCTCCGCGAGAGCCCTGGCATTCTTCACGATCTGGCGGTTGTAGTCTGTGAACGACGGACGGAGCGCCTCCTGAAAGCAGACGGCCTTTGCAGTGATGGTGTGCATGAGCGGACCCCCCTGCATCCCCGGAAACACTGCCTTATCGATCGCCTGGGCGTGCTCCGCTCCACACATGATCGCACCACCTCTCGGCCCCCGGAGGGTTTTATGGGTGGTCGTCGTCGTGAACGTGGTAACTCCGACCGATGTTGGATGGACCCCGGTTGCGCAGAGGCCTGCGATGTGGGCGATATCTGCCATACAGTATGCACCGACCCCTTCCGCGATCTCCTGGAACGCCTTGAAATCGATCGTCCTCGGGTATGCCGATGCACCGCAGACGATGATCTTCGGCTTTTCCTTCCTCGCCATCTCCTCGACCGCACCGTAGTCGAGGACTTCGGTCTCCGGGTCGAGGCTGTACTGGGCGACCCGGTAGAACTGGCCGGTGAAACTCACCGGGGAGCCGTGGGAGAGGTGGCCGCCCTGGGTGAGTTTCATGCTCATCAGGGTCTCGCCAAGCTTCATGAACGCAAAATAGACGGCCATGTTCGCCTGGGTCCCGGAGTGCGGCTGGACGTTCGCATGCTCCGCACCGAAGAGCTTCTTCAGGCGGTCGCGGGCGAGGTTCTCAGCCATATCGTGGAACTCGCATCCCCCGTAGTACCGTTTTCCCGGGTATCCTTCCGCATACTTATTGGTCATGATCGAACCCATCGCTTCGAGGACCGCCCGCGAGACAAGGTTCTCGGATGCGATGAGTTCAAGCCCGTTCACCTGACGCTGCCGCTCTTTATCGATGATGTCAAAAATTTCGCGATCAGTGCTGGCCAGATACGACATATGGAGAAGAGTGGGACTCCAGAGATGGTAATAGTTTTTCCCGTATCATGTACTGGTACAGGTTCGGGAGGTTATTTTCGGTGTTCCCGCCGCATCACAGTGGTGTTTTTTTTATTTTGCGCAAACACAATTTTTATAGGTGGAGCGGCTATATGAATGATTATAGGCCTGATCAGCGCGAAAGAATTCCAGATTGCGATTCGCGTGGCCTGAGGGGAGAGACGGAGATATTGTGGTGGAAATGGCAAAAGAAGGTGAGATTAGCCCGGCAACGGTAGAAGAGAGGCTTGCAAGCCTCGAGCGGAAGATGAGGGAGAACGAGGCCCTGGTAAAGGGTCTGACGGATGAGCTCCTCGACCTCAAGTCGGTCGCGATGCGGCTGACAAGGTTCTCGGAGGAGCGGAGGACGGACCGGCTGGTCGCAAGGCCTGCACCCCAGGGAGGGGCGGCTGCCCAGCCGGCGGCTACGGTGGTACTCCCGAAGAGGCCGGCCGCGGCACCTGCAGCGGCACCCCAGGCGCCGGCTCCTGACAAGATGGACATGATCATCCAACCCGACGGGACGATGAAGCTTGAGAAGCGACGCGGCGATGAGCACTATATCGTCGCCTCTGCGGGCAACGCGGCAAAGATCAGATCAAAACAGAACGAGCCTGTCGATCCGAAGAAGAGGGGCGACCTGATCGTCGCGGAAGAGGACGAAAAGGCAGCGTCCAAGAAATCTTAGGCCGAGGGTCCCCAAGGAGAGCAGCCGTTGCATATCACCGAGCTGGAGATCGATAATTTCAAATCATTTGTCAAGAAGACGCGGATTCCCTTTTTTGAAGGTTTCAGTGTCATCTCCGGGCCGAATGGCTCCGGAAAGAGCAATATCATAGACAGTATCCTCTTCGTCCTCGCGCTCTCGGGCTCCCGCAGCCTCCGTGCGGAGAAGCTCACGGATCTCATCAACCTGAACTCAGGGAGGAACACCGCCGAAGTCGGGATCACCTTCTCGGACGGGACGAAGGTCAGGCGGCGGATCAAGCGGACGAGTCACGGGTACTACAGTTACAACTACTTGAACGACCGGCTCTGCAAGCAGACCGAGGTCCTCGATTTCCTCTCGAACCAGGGGATAAAGCCGCACGGGTACAACGTCGTCATGCAGGGCGACATCACCCGGATCATCGAGATGAGCGACTTCGACCGGCGGAAGATCGTCGACGAGATCGCAGGGGTGGCCGAGTTCGACCAGAAGCGGGACCAGGCGCTCTCCGAGCTCGAGGTGGTCCGCGAACGGATCGAACGCGAGGAGCTCCTCCTCCACGAGCTGAACAAGCGTCTCGTAGAACTGGCGGCGGAACGGGAGCAGGCACTGGTGTACCGTGAGTGGCAGGAGAAGCTCGCATTCCTCCAGGCATGCCGGGCAGCGGCAGAGCTTGCGGAGAAAGAGAAGGAGCTCGCGGCGACGACCCGGCTGATCGTGGACCAGGCGACGGCACTGGAGCGGATCGGCTCGGACAGGAGTATCGAGGAAAACGAGCTCTCGTATCTCCGGGCGGACTTAAGGGATATCGATGACCAGATCCACCGGAAGAGCGGGCCAGAGTATCTCAGGATGATCGCCGAGCTCGAGGAGGCCAAGAGCAATATCCGGGTAGCCGAGGGGACGATCCAGCGGCTCAAACGGGAGAAGGAGAGCAACCTGGAGGAGATCAACCGGTCGTACACAGACTACAAACGTGCGGAGGAGCGGATAGGGGAGTGCAACGAAGCGGTCCGGGCCCTCTCGATCGACCGGGCGAACCTCGGGATGGAAGCCGCAACCGCGAGGGCCAAGATCGAACGCTCCGAGCAGGAGATCAAGCGGCAGAGCAGGGAGGCCGAAGGTGCGAGGGACCTCCTGTTCGCCCGGATGAAGGACCTCGAGGAGAAACGTGGCGAGCGCTCGGCTGTCCTCCGCGAACAGGACCTCCTCCTCGAGAAGAGCAGGATGCGGACCTCGGAGCGGGAGCGGCTCGAGGAAAGGCTCCGTGCGATCGAGGCCGAGGTGTCCACCCGGGGGACCGGGCGGGACGAAGCAGCCCGGCGGATCGCCGGGTACCAGGAGCAATTCAAGACGCTTGAGCGGGAGATAGCCGCGTCCGAGGCCGAGGCGTTCGCGAAAAGATCCGCCCTGGATCGGGTCAGGACAGAGATGCGGGGGCACGAGCAGGAGATCGTGCGCCTGGAGGCGATGGCTCAGGCGAGAGGTGAAGCCGGGAAGAAGGTGGTCGACGCGGTCCTCGGGATGGATGGTGTTCACGGGACGATCGCACAGCTCGCAAAAGCGAGGCCCGAGTACTCCACCGCTCTTAACGTCGCGGCAGGCAGCAAGATCGACTACGTGGTCGTGCGTGACGACGAAGTAGCGGCATCGGCTATCCGGTACCTGAAGGAGGAGCGTCTTGGGAGGCTCACCTTCCTCCCGCTCACCCGGTTAAGACCCCCACCCCTTCCACCGGTTTCCGAGGAGGGGGTGATCGACTATGCGGTGAACCTGCTCTCGTTCGATCCGGCGTACACAGATGCCCTCCGGGTGGTGCTGGGCCAGACGGTCGTGGTCGACACCCTCGAACGGGCCCGGAAGAAGATGGGAAAATACCGGATGGTCACACCCGAGGGAGAGCTTATCGAGCGGAGCGGGGCGATGACAGGGGGGTCGATCAAGCGGACCGGGCGGGGATTCGGGGCCGCCGTCACCGACGAGGTGGAGAGGGTCAGGGCAGCACTCTCCTCCCTTGCGGAGGAAGCATCGGACCTCGAGGGTGCAGTGGCGAGAAGCACTGCCGTTATCGATACAAAACGGTCCGAACGGGACCGCATATCCCGGGAGATCGAGCGGGAGGGAATGGTCGGTGACGAGGCGGGCCGGCAGAAAGGGCTCCTTGATTCCGAACGCGAGCAGGTCGCCTCGGCCCTTGCAGCGATCGCCGGGGAGGTGACGGCGGCCTCCGCCGGGCTCTCCGCCCTCGAGCAGTCGCTCGACCGCATGACCGAGGCGATTGCCGGGGTCACGGCAGAGATCGAGAACCTGAAGAAGCAGCTCGAACATACGGAGATCCCGGCGATAAGCGAGCAGCTCGAGCGGCTCAAGCATGAGAGCGAGGAGATCGAGCGACGGATCAGGAACAAGGACGCGGATATCACCGATCTCCAGCGCGAGCGGCAGCACTTCACCAAGCGCCTCGAGGAGCTTGCCGGGGATCGCGAACGTTTCACCGAGAAGAACAAGCAGGCCGACCGCGACGTCGTCTCCGCCAACGAGGAGGTCGCGAAGAGCAAGGCAAGGATCACAGAGATCGAAGAGACCCAGAAGGAGTTCTCGGCGGAGATGGAGAGGCTCCGGAAGAGTCACGACGAGAAGATGGCCGCGATCCTCGAGTCCGAGCGGAGGATGCTCGAGTTCGATGCGCAGCGGTCTGCCATGGAGACGCAGATCTCAGCCCTCCGCGAGCGTGAAAACCGCCTGACCGAGGAGGCCGGGCGTATGAGGGAGCAGGTGGGGGAGGTCACCACCACCCTGCCCCTTCTCGAGATTGATGATGGGATCGCAGAAGCCGGTCACGCGATGAGAAAGATCGGCGCGGTCAACATGCTTGCAATCGAGGAGTACGACAAGGTGAAGGGGAGGATCGACGAGCGTACCGGGAAGAAAGAGGTCCTCTCAAGGGAGCGGACCACACTTATCGAGCGGATCGAAGCGTTCGAGAAGATGAAATTTGAGGCATTTACGACCGCGTTCAGGGCGATCGATGCGAACTTCCGCGAGATCTTTGCACGCCTGGCGAGCGGGAACGGCCACCTTGTCCTCGAGAACGACGAGGACCCGTTCTCCGGAGGGCTCTCGTTCGCGGTCCAGCCGCGGGACAAGGCGGTTCACCTCCTATCGGCCCTCTCGGGGGGGGAGAAGTCCCTGACGACACTTGCGTTCATCTTCTCGATCCAGCAGTACCTGCCGGCCCCGTTCTATGCGTTCGACGAGGTCGACATGTCGCTGGACGGCTCCAACGTCGAGCGGATAGCAACGATGATCCGGGAGCTTGCGAGCCGTTCGCAGTTCATCATCGTATCGCTCCGGAAACCGATGATCGAGGGTGCCGACCGGATCATGGGGGTGACTCTCCGGCCGGACAAGAGCTCCTATGTTACCGGACTTACCATCCACGAATGAGGAACCGGTCGAGATCCTCGTCCAGATGGCTGAACGGGGCGAGATCGATCCATGGAATATCGACATCGTCGAGGTGACCGACCGGTTCCTCTCCGAGCTGGACCGGCGGAAGGAGCTCGACCTTCGGATATCGGGCCGGACCCTGTTCTATGCCGCAGTCCTCCTGCGGATGAAGTCTGAGTACCTCGACCAGCCGGAGATCGTGGAGGATGAGAACGGGGAAGAACTGGAGGACGACGAAGGTATCCTCTTTGACGAGGAATACGGGGCAGATCCAGGCGGGGGTGGTGTCGGGCACGGGGGGCCGATCGAGCGGCTCGAACGGGAGATCAGCAGGCGCCTCGACCGGAAACACTTAAGGAAGCGCCCGATCACCCTTTTCGAACTCATCGCCGAGTTGAAGAACGCCGAGAAGGAGGAACGGCGGAGGCAACGGATGAAGCGATCGGCGCCCGAACTCCTGATCACGGCAGAGGACGTCGTCGGTATCGCCCATGACGAGGGGTACGTGGAGACGGCGCATTCGGTCTACTCGACCTGCGAGGACTGGATCGGAGAGGGCAGGGAGATCAGTCTTCGTGAAATTGCAGCACGCCTGGGGTGGACACTCCCGGATGTCTATATCCCGCTCCTTTTCCTGGTATCCGAAGGCCGCCTCTCGCTCTGGCAGGAGGAGTTCTTCGGGGAGCTCTTCATCCGGCCGGCATTGCCGATCGATCCAGTTACGTGAAGAGTATCCGGGTGATTTCCTGGAATGCTGTTACCGGGTGAAATTCTGACCGATAAAAACAGGCAGCAGTTCCCGGGCATGCGTCTTCCAGTAAGGGGTCCCAATCTTTGTGCATCCGCTGCACAAGGGGACATTTTTCTTTGCCTGAATAATCTCGTCGCGGCTGAGGTCAAATAACGACCCGATTGTATAAAATGCACTTTTCTTTGATATTGCGCAGCATGTCAGGACATTGCTGAATTCATCAAGCGCCAGTTGGGAGGTCTGGTGCGGGCAGATATAGCCATCCGGTTTCGTTTTTAACAGATCCAGGATATGGTCCGTTTCGATATCCCTGTCTACCGCTGCCCGGGTCTGTTCATCCAGGTTTCCAGTGACGTACCCGATCGAGCTGAAGAAATCCGCAATGAATGGCATGTTCACGTGAAAACTCACCCCCCGATCAGAGAAATAATCGTGAGCGGACAAAAGGTCTTCATAATTGAACCGGTAAAGGAAGAAACAGATCTCAACGGCCCCGGAAGGCAGGATGTCCAGCCATTTATCGATATTCCCCCGCACGGCCTCAAATGAAAGCCTGTTGATGCGCTGAAAAGATTTCTGGCTGAATCCATGCAGGGAGAATCTGATATGCTGCAGCGTTTCAAAATATTTCTCCGGGAGTGGGAGGTATTTCGAACCATTCGTTGATAGTGCATACGACTGGCCCCTCTTGTGAAGGTTCAGAAGGATTTCATCGATCCGCGGGTTTAAAAATGGCTCTCCCCAGCTGTAGAGGCCAAGGTACACCCTGTCCCGTAAAAATCCCAGGTCTGTGAGCCTCTCGATACCCCTGTCGAATTCACCAGGGGGGAGATACCGCCACCGGCAGCCGTCGAATGACCCTCCTCCGGTAGAACAGTACCGGCAACCTCCGTTACAACTTCCTGATATCTCATAAAAAATTGTGGATATATCGACCGTTACAGGACCGGGACCCGCGCGATCCTTTCCAAACAGGCAGATATATTCGTCGTCGATCATTGTATTTTTGATTGCATTTCATACGTTTTAAAAATCCATAAATGTTCTGGCCTTTTTTATCGAAAAAGAAAGAAACACAGAATTCCCTGCCGCCTGATTCCTGATCTTTTACACTTCTGCCTAATCGTAATTGCCGGCGATACGTCTCCGGATACCCCATGAAATGGATATTTCCGGGATATATTTGTGATTGTGTCCGCGGCAGCTCGACGGGAAGTCAAGACCGGTCCTCCCGCGGATGGGATCCGTTATGCCGCATCGGGGCTCAAAATGAGCCACATTTATCGCGTTCGTACCGGCTGACAGGAATGAATATAAGCTCCCGGCTGCAACATTGTTACCTACAATCCGATGATGAACCGGAACTGGTCCGGTTCTGAATGGTTGCAAAATCTGCCATCAGGCTGGTTGTGCAATTAAAACAGAAAGGGTTTTATCCTTTGAGAAACAACTGTATAGCCCTCATCCTGATGATGAACCGGAATGGGTTTTCCGGTTCTGAATGGAGGGCAGATTGAGGCCGAACGCCTGAATCCAAGCCCGAAATGAAACACTTAAATACAATCAAATCCTACTATGTTACCTCTGTGATGGAGAGCCAAACACCCCCGGACCTGTTCCGGAATTGGTTCTGACGTTGGTATCGGCAATGCGGAAATTTGTTTAGCATACCGCTCAATTCCTCGAGAAGAAAAGCCAAAAAACCGATATAGTGTGCATTTGAATTCTGGTTGATCCTGCCAGAGGCCACTGCTATCGGGGTTCGATTAAGCCATGCGAGTCGAGAGGTGCAAGACCTCGGCATACTGCTCAGTAACACGTGGACAA
>JAJRBP010000301.1 GCA_028679405.1 Methanoregulaceae archaeon
GCTCCCCCGCGATCCCGAACGCTGCGAGGGCCGCCCCGGATGCGGTCACCCTGTCAGGGAAAACGGCCGAACACGCCCCGATGAGCGATGCCGCCATGCACCCGGTTCCCGAGATCGAGCCCATCAGGGAATGGCCGTTCCCGATGAGGAGCGTGTGCGTCCCGTCGCTCACCACGTCCTCCGGCCCACTCATCACGACAGTCATCCCGGTCTGCCTGGCAAACCCCCTGGTAATTTCAACAGGATCCCCGGCTACCCCGAGGGAATCTACTCCCCGGACCCCGGCCTCGGCGCCGGCGAGCACCCCTATCTCACCCGCGTTCCCCTTCAGGACGGAGATTTCGATCTTCTCCATAAGCTGTACGGCGGTGTCTGTCCGGTAACGCGTCGCACCTGCACCTACGGGATCGAGGACCACCGGTATTCCCAGGTTATTTGCCGTCCGCCCGGCAAGGAGCATCGCTTTTACCTGTACCGGATCGAGGGTACCGATGTTCAGCACGAGCGCGCCTGCGTGCCTGAGCATCTCCCCGATATCTGCGGGCGCATGGGACATGACCGGCGCAGCCCCGATGCAGAGGGTGACGTTTGCGCAGTCGTTCACCGTCACATAGTTCGTAATGTGGTGGACGAGCGGTCTCTTCTCCCGGACGGCACCGATAATGTCCGAAAAGATCGCAGCATTCCTCCGCTCTCCTCTCTTGTCCATGATATCATATGTACGAAGGACAGCCGTTTAACCTTCGCGATTATCGGTCTGATATCCCGCCGGACCCTGCCCCAAAAGCAGGATAATGCTGGTCCACCACGCCCCCCCCATCGCACCACGTATTCCAGGATCCGATGAATCAACCGCCAGGAACAGGATATCCGGTCCAGGACCCTGGGAAATGAAGATGTTTATGCACATCGGGGACAAACGTTTCAGGAGTCAGGCCTATGCCGAACGTGACCACCCTCCTTGATGCAAAGAGCGTACCCGAAGCAAAGGACGCCCTCATATGCCCTTCTCGGGGAGAGATCTACAGCTACGGCCGGCTTCGCCGGGAGATGAACCGCGTTGCATCCGGCCTTGCCTCGGTGGGAGTACGCAGGGGGGACCGGGTCTGTATCTACCTCGACAGCTCGCCCGAGTACCTGATCAGTTATTTCGCCATCTGGAGGATCGGCGCCGTGGCGGTCCCCACGAATATCGTCTACAGGGGAAGGGAACTCCTCCACGCACTCACCGATGCCGGTGCTTCTGCTGTGATCACCGACCTGCCCGGTGCAGCGGTGCTCGCGGAGGTCCGGCCGGACGCCCCGGCACTTCAGGAGGTGATCACCGCAGGCGGGGTCTCTCGAGGGAGCACCCCATGGGAGGAATTCCCCGGCGCACCGGAATCCATGCGCGCTTCCGATTGTGCGCTCGGCGACCTCTGCCATATCCAGTACACGGCCGGCACCACGGGGCGGCCGAAGGGTGCGATGCTCTCCCACGGCAACTGGATGTCGGCACTCGACGCAGAGAGGGAGGCACTCCGCCTCGTCCCGAGCGACATGTACCTCGGGATCTACCCGATGGGTCATGTCGGTATCTCGTGGGGACTCTCTGTCCTCCGGGCCGGGGGGACGTACGTGATGATGGAGCGGTTCAGCCTCGAGCGGTACCTCGAACTCGCCGAAACGTACAGGGTGACCGTGCTTGCCGGAATGCCCCCGGTCCTCCACTCCCTTGTCGAGAGCCCGCCCGGCACCGAGAGGTCGCTCTCCACAGCCCGGGCGGTGATCAGCGGCGGCGGTCCTCTCCTCCCCGCCATCTGGAAATCATTCGATGAACGGTTCGGGATCCCGGTGGCAAATGCCTACGGCCTGTCCGAGACGATAGTGGTGGGATCGGGCACCATGACGATTCCCGGGTATCCGGACCTTACCCGGGGGTACAGAAGTGTCGGCGTCCCGGTCGGCTATACCGAGGTGAAGATCGTGGACAGCGCGGATCCGTCGGTCGAAATGTCCCCGGGCTGCGACGGAGAGATCGCCCTCCGCGGGCCTTCGGTTGCAGGCGGGTACTGGGGTCTTCCGGACGAGACCGCCTCGGTCTTCATCGGCGAGGGATGGTTCCTGACAGGGGATATCGGGTACCAGACCGAAGACGGGGTCCTGTTCATCACGGACCGGAAGAAGGACATGATCGTGATGTCGGGCTGGAAGATCTACCCGACCGAGGTGGAGAACGTCCTTGTCCAGCACCCGGACGTGGTGGATGCGGCGGTCTTCGGCTGCCCTGATGAACGGAGGGGGGAGGTCCCTGTCGCTGCCGTCGTCGGCGCACCGGGCTCGGCCCTGTCCGGGGAGACTGTCATTGCGTTCTGCCGCGAACGTCTCGCCGGGTACAAGGTCCCGCGGGAAGTTATCTTCTGTTCCGACCTTCCCAGGGTCCACGGATGGAAATTACTCAGAAAAAACCTCCGGGAGCAGTATTGCAATTGCCCGCGGCCCGGAGAAGGCTTATAAAGGCACATAAGCATATATCTGCAGGAGGTTTTCGCCCTGGCAGGAAAGGACAAGCGGGCGACCGGAATCTCGGGACTTGACCAGACCCTGGAGGGGGGGTTTCCGGCCGGTACCTGCATCGTCGTGATGGGGAGCCCGCTCTCCGGAATTGACCATATGGCACGTCAGTTCTGGAAGGTCGACGGCGAGGAGGGGACCTACCTGATGCTCGATTCAGATATCGAGCCTGGCATGACGGATGCAAAGGGGCTTGACCCCGGAAAGATCCAGGAGCTCTTCAAAGGAGAACGCGTGGTCGTGGACTCGATCTCGTCGATCATCCTCTCCCACGGGATCGAGACGGCCCTCAGGTGCCTGATTGCCGGGAAAGACCTGGTTACCGCCAGCAACGCAAATATCATGTTCACCTGTTATGCCGACCTGCATTCCCCGCTTGAGACGATCAAGCTCATGCGCACGTCAGACATTTTCATCGAACTCAAGGAGGTGATCTTCATGAACGAGATCGAACGCCAGCTCGCGGTGCACAAGATGCGGAAAGGGGCGGTCCCGAGGCGGCTGATACCGTTCCTGATCACCGAGAAAGGGATCGAGCTGTCCACGACCTCACGCGTCGTCTGAAAGAGAGGACCGGACCCGCCGCGTGGCCCTGACCATGTGGGAGAGTTTTCCGAAAGCCGCCTCACGGGTGAGCATCCGGAGGCCGCAGTCCGGGTCGATGAGCATCCGTTCGTGACCGAGCCGGTCGATACCACGCTCGATCCGTGCTACGATAACATCCTCTGTCTCCACCACGGGATCTGCCGAGTCGACGCACCCGTACCCGACCATTTTGTCTCCCAGGTCCGCATCCGAGACGATCTCGAGGTTCTCAGGCGACCTGGCGAACTCGAAGTCGAGGACGTCCACGGGCATCTTCCTGGCCGCATCGATCACGGAAGACAGGTCCCCGCAGATATGCAGGCAGAGCGGGACCGAGAGGGACGAGGCGATAAGTGCGAGCGCCTCTCCTGCCCGCACCGGGTCCGCCGCACCGGTGGAGAGGATGGGTTCGTCGATCTGGAGCATGAAGACCCCTGCCTTCTCGAGTGCCCTCGCCTCAGGTACGAGCGCCTTTGCGAGGTCTGTCGCAAGTTCCTCCCTGTCCCGGTACGCATGGGTCGAGAGGTGAAGGGCATGCGAGAGGGTGGTGGGACCGGTGATGATCCCCTTGACCCACCGGTGGCGGCTTATTGCATACCTGGTATCCCCTGCCGTGATCTGCGATGCCGCCGGGTGGACCTGCCCGATGACCTCCTGCCCCTTGATCCCCGGGAGGTGGGAGGTGAAGGCCCGGACCATGTCGCCTCTTACCTGGCCGTCGGAGATGATGTCGATCCCTGCCTTTACCTGGTCGGCAACGGCATTCTTCATCGCGCGGCCAAGGGGGTCGATGAGAGAGAACTTCCCTTTTTCCCCGACCGGGTAGCTCCCGACCACGGTCGTCGGGAGGACGGTCCCGGCGAGATCAGGTCTCATGGCACGAGCCGGTGCCGGTCCCTCGGGAAGAGCACCGCCTCCCTGATGTTCTGGAGCCCAAGCATTGTCATCACGAGCCGCTCAGCCCCAAGACCCCAGCCGGAATGGGGCGGCATGCCATACCGGAACGGGGTAAGGTAGAACTCGAAACTCTCGGCCGAGAGGCCTTTCGACCGTATCTGGTGGACGAGAAGGTTGTGCTGGTGGATCCGCTGCGAACCGCTCGCAAGCTCCATCCTCGGGTGCATCAGGTCGAACGCATTGGAGACCTTCGGGTCGGCTTCAGATGGCATCGCATAATATGGCTTGATCAGGGTGGGCCAGTCGACGATGAAGTAATGCGACCCCATCTCCTCCCCGATCGCCTTCTCGGCAACGGTCCCGATATCGTCGCCGTACGCGATCTTCTCCCCCGATTTTGCAGCGGCGATCTCGATCGCCTTCGCATAGGGGAGTCTTGGGAACGGCGCTTTCGGGACCTCGAAACCTGAGATCTCCATCTGGGCGAGCTGGTCGCTGCAGGATTCCGCCACCGTGGAATAGCAGTGGATGACCAGCTCCTCGAGGAGCGCCATGACCTCGAGGTGATCCGCAAAAGAGACCTCGACATCGATCGAGGTCGCCTCGTTCAGGTGTTTCGTGGTATTGTGCTCTTCGGCCCGGAAGATCGGCCCGATCTCGAAGACCTTCTCGAAACCCGCAGCCATGAGCATCTGCTTGTAGAGTTGCGGGCTCTGGTTGAGGAATGCCTCGCGGTCGAAGTAGGCGATCGGGAAAAGCTCGGTCCCTCCCTCCGTTGCCGCCGCGACCACCTTGGGCGTCGTGATATTGATAAATCCCCTGGCATGGAGGAACTCGCTCACCGCCCTGATCACGGTGCTCCGTATCTGGAAGACCGCGGCTACCCGCGGCCGCCTTGCGTCCAGGAATCTCGAATCAAGCCTGGTGTCGAGCTCGGCGGGGACCTTCTCGACCACGTCGAGCGGCATGGGACTCGCGCTCTGGCTGATGATCTCGATACTCTCCGGGACGAGTTCCCTCCCGCCGGGGGCTTTCTCTATCGCCTTGACCGTTCCGGTCACCCGGACGACGGACTCACGGGAGACCTCCCGCACCGCCTCGAGGACGAGCGGCGATGCCTTTTTCTTCGGGATGGTGACCTGGATGATACCGGTCCTGTCCCGGATCAGGAGAAAAACGAGCCCTCCGAGGTCCCGGATCTCATGGACCCAGCCGGCAATTTCTGCCGTGGAGCTCTCCGGGGTGACCGCACGAATCGGTGTCCGCATAACAAATCCTGTACCTTTGGGCCAGCAGATGTAATGGTTTTTATGCAAAGGTCCGGGCACGCAGGGGAAGGAGGTGGGTCCTCACTCAGAGAATATCTCGATGAGGGCGTCCCGCTCGATCTCTTCAGTCCGGGCCATCATCTCCCGGAGTTTCTCCGGGTGCTCCCAGCGGAACCAGTCCTGCATCGCGGTCATCGTCAGCCACCGCGCGATCACCCCGTTCCCGTTCCTGAATACTTCCCGGTAGTATGCCTCGTCCGGCGTCCGTTCGAAGTCGACGGTCAGGCTGAGCTTCAGGATGTTCGTCATCGCGTCCCCGACCTGCTTGGTATGGGCCCAGGTGGAACGGCTCCAGCGGTGGTCCATCATCTGCCGCATGTCGAGCGTCTTGAACTGCTGGAGCTCGGGGATATTGATCACCGGGTTTAACTTGAACTCGGAGAGGATATACGCAAGGATCGTGTCCCTCGCGTAAAAGACCGAGTTCCTCATCACGAAATACCGGTGGGGGATCTCGGACTGCATGGACTCGAGACTGTGCATGTCTCGCATGCTCTCCTTCAGGAGATAGTACACCTGCGCGTTCCGGAACGACGGAATCTTCTTGCCGATGACGATGTCCGCGAGCAGTGCCCAGGTGACATCGGTAAAGGTCTCCCTGAAGAGGGAGAAAAGATAGAAGAGCGTGCTCGCAGGTTTCTCGAACAGGAGGTGCTGGGTGGACTCGTCCTTCATGTAGTCTTGGTAGATCTGTTTCATGCCGACGGCTGCCGATTCCCGGTCGAAGGAGAGCACCAGCAGATCATGGTTCTTTTCAGCCACCCCGTAGAAGAGGAGTTCGAGGCAGCGTTTTCCGATGATATAGTCCTTGAGAAGCCCCCTGACCGACGAGGGAAATATAATCTGCGTGGTGTCTGCGCCGGTGTGGTACCGGTCGACCAGCCGCCCCTGGAAAGGTGCATCATCCTTCCTGATGAGGGTGATCTCTGACCCGGTAAGGCCCTCCGTGACCTCGATCAGTTCCCGAAGGTCTGGTGAGAGATGAAATTCACCGATCATGCCACGTTCTCCAGGAGGTCAGGTGTCCACACGACTTCCCGGCTGTTCCGGGACAGCCGCAACACCTGCCACTCTCGTGTGATCTTATCCGCTCTCCCATATCAGGTATGCGGAGTACCGGGTTGACAGTCCTGTGCGACCTTTTAATTTTACCTCAGTGAGGATGCAGCCGGATTTTCAACTTTTCCCTCCGGAAACCTGGATTTCGGCCGGTAAAACCGGACGACCTTCCTCCGGAGAGTCTTTCCCTGGAAAAAACCGGTTGTCCGGGATTATATTTCTTCGTTATTTCCGGAGAATACTCCTGATATGCGATTCGAGAGCGGGGATCTCGGAGAGAAGGATATTCCAGAGGATGACGGGATCCGGACCGAAACGGGAATGCAGCAGTACCGAAGGGATCGCTCGGATCTCCTTCCAGCGGATATTCTGGTACCGTAGAATTGTCTCCTCCGAAACCAGGCTGAGGATCGCGGCAATGACCTCCAGGCTTTCGGAAGCCGCCCTCCTGAAGAGTTCATCCCTGGCGAACTGCTCGTACTGGAGGTCCCGCGACCTGGCCGTGATGAAACTGCACTCGGCCAGGACTCGCTCGAGGAGGATCTCGTCCCCACGCTCTCCCGCCTGGTCGGGCTGGGAGTACAGGGCGATAGTCCGTGCAGTCACAAGCTCCACCCGCAGGGAGAGCCTTTCTTCGAGGAAGAAAAGCAACCCGATGAAATTGGCATAGGTCTCCTGCCCGGGTCCGAACTCCACCTCGATCACCGGCGGCCCGGCCTGGATGCCTTCCCCCCTCGCCAGCGTCCCGAATATCCCGATCCTGGCGACACCAAACAGTTTCTTGACGATGGGAAATGCACTGTTGAGGGAGATGAGTATCTCCTCGCCTGCCGCTACCTCCTTTCCCGCCATTCTTCAACCCGTGAGACTCTCTCTTCGATTAATCTGTTCGATGGCATGAAACGCTTCCTTCCTGACCGAGGTATTCTCATCCCTCACAAGCGTATTCAGGGGTTCGATCGCCCGCCCGTCACCGATCTCCCCGATGAGGACCGCGGTCCACCTGCGTACGTTGGGCTCTTTGTCCGAGAGGGAGGGAAAGAGGGGCACCGC
>JAJRBP010000152.1 GCA_028679405.1 Methanoregulaceae archaeon
CGAGGAAGCTCCGGGCCTGCTCCCCTGAGATGCATTCTGCCTGTCTCGAAGGCTTGCAGCGCACGATTGGAGAATCCGATGTGTATATTGTCGGGAAGAACCCTCAGGCTGCCCTTGCGCTCGGTGACAGGGTATCAGACGATCCTGCTGTCTGCCGGACCATCCTCGTGATAGGTGACGGAATGACAACCGATGATGGATCCGCCCTGATCGCCGAGGAACTCGACCGGAAACGGATCCTTTTTGTCGGCCCCTCGACAGCAGGTCCCTGCAGCCTCACAGGATGGGAACACTGGTGTCCATACGGGCGCCGGTGACCATCCCCAACTCCAATTTCCCTCTCCTCTTACCTGGAAGGCGATACATCTTTTTGGGCGGAGGTGATTTGTACACCTATGCTCTTCGGCTCCTCCGGGATCAGGAGACCCTATGACCGCACTCTCGTCGAACTTGCTCTCCACGTCGGGTATGCCCTCGGGGGTAAAGGAGAGTCCGTTCTCCTGGGGACGGATACCAGGACCACCAGCGGGATAATCTCCGCAGCGGTTGCCTCCGGCCTCTGCGCCTCCGGGGCATCCGTCGATTCTGGAGGGATATGTCCGACTCCGTCGATAGGGTTCGGCGCGAGGACGCGTGATGCGGGATGCATGGTAACCGCGTCTCATAATCCTGAACCTGACAACGGCCTGAAAATATTCGGCCCGGATGGTTCATCCTTCTCAGAAAGGGAACAGGAAGCATTGGAATTGAGGATCGCTGCGGCCATGACCGGGGAATGGGATTCCCAGGGAGAGATCAGGACAGTGGATCCGGTCCACCCGCACATGACTGCCATCCTGGAAAGGGTTAAAATATCAGGATGCATGAAGGCGGTGCTTGATTGCGGAAACGGGGCAGGGTCCGTGATGACCCCCGATCTTCTCATGGATTTAGGAGTCTCCGTGACAGGGATTAACTGCAATCCCCTCGGGCGGTTCGCCCGCCCGTCGGAACCGCTGGAACCCAACCTCGCCTATATGAGATCGTTGATCACTTCCTCCGGAGCAGATTGCGGCATTGCCCATGACGGGGATGCCGATCGCATGGTGGGGTTCGATCCTGCCGGACGGATGATTACCGGGGATGCACTCATGATCCTCTTCTGCCGGTACCTCGGGGCAGGGAGGGTCGTCACCACCGTGGATGCCTCCATGGCGATCGAAAAGGAGGCCGAGGTACGGCGGACCCCGGTTGGGGACAGTTACGTCTCCGAAGCACTGCGGTCCTGGGGGGATTTCGGAGCCGAGCCATCCGGCACCTGGATATTCCGGAGACACTCCCTCTGTCCGGATGGGCCGTATGCCGCCGCACTGTTCTGCGAGATTGCGTCCGAATGGGACCTTGCCGGGGAACTCGGGACAATTCCCACGTATCCGGTGCTCCGGGTGTCAGTCCCCTGTAAGGATCCCGGCGCCAGGATGTCGGCCATCGGTGCTGAACGTCCAACGGACGGGATAAGGCTCACGGAGGAGAATGGGTGGTGCCTCATACGTGCAAGCGGTACTGAGTCGAAGATCAGGTTCACGGCTGAGGGAATAACGGCAGCGGACGCAAAAAGAATGCTTGATGCTGGCAGGGACCTCGTACGGCGCGGAAAAGTGCTTAAAGAGGCAGGGTGAGTTTTACCTATGCAATGCGTGATTCTGGCCGCCGGAGAGGGAAAGCGGATGCGCCCCCTCACGGTCAGGAGACCGAAGGTGATGCTCCCGCTGGCAAACCGCCCGATGCTCGAACATCTTGTGCTTGCATCCAGGGATGCAGGAATCCTGGATTTTGTCTTCGTCGTCGGGTATGGCGAGAGCGAGATCCGGGACTATTTCGGGGACGGATCAAGGATGGGCGTATCCATACGGTACGCTCCCCAGCGACACCAGAAGGGGACTGCCGATGCGCTTGCCGCGGCACGACACCTCGTTCATGGCACCTTCCTCCTGATGAACGGCGATATGATCGTCAGGAGCGGAGATATCCGGGATATCGCAGCCGGGATATCCCCCTGTATGGGGGTATTTCCCTCCGACCATCCCGAGGACTATGGCGCTGTCGTCCTGGAGGGGACACGGGTGACCTGTATCTGTGAAAAATCCGCAAACCCGCCCGCAAGGACGATCAATGCAGGGATCTATCTCCTCGACGAAGAGATCTTCCAGGTTACCGAATCCATCCCGGTCTCTTCACGCGGGGAACTGGAGCTTACCGACGCGCTCTCGATGTTCCTTGCAGAAGGCCGGCTCAAAGCACATCATATCAGGTATTGGCTCGACGTAGGATATCCATGGGATCTCCTCGACGCAAATAAAAGCCTCCTCGTCGATCATGTCGTCCTGGAAAATACCCACATCGATGGAGTTGAGATCACTGGTCCGGTCTCGATCGGCGAAGGTACAATCGTTCGGCAGGGTACATGCATCGAGGGGCCGGCAATTATCGGAAAGGACTGCCGGATCGGCCCCAATGCGTACATACGGGGCTCTACATCGATAGGCGACCGGTGCCACATCGGTCACTGTTCGGAAGTAAAGAATTCAATCGTCATGAATGGAACGAATCTCCCGCATTTCAACTATGTCGGGGACAGCATTATCGGAACGGGATGTAACCTCGGAGCCGGGACGATTATTGCGAATCTCCGTCACGACCGGGCTCTCGTGAAAGCGTGCGGCAAAGAGACGAGAAAAAGGAAATTCGGGGCGATCGTCGGGGATGGGGTCCAGTTCGGCATCAACTGTGCAGTAAACGTGGGAACAGTTATCGGCCCGGATGCACTTATCGGACCCCATTCGTTCGTAGAAGGCTGCATCGGGCAGGGAACAGTGATCGGGAGGTAATCATGCAGGCAGTAATTCTTGCGGGAGGAGAAGGGACGAGGCTCCGGCCCCTGACACATGGCCGGCCGAAGGCTCTGATTCCGGTTGCAAACAGACCTATCATCGAGTATACCATTGACGCACTCAGGAGCAACGGAATCCGGGAGATCATCGTTGTCGTGGGATACCGGAAGGAACAGGTTACCAGGTACCTGAATAACCTCGACCTGCCGATAAAGGTCGTCATCCAGGATCGTCAGCTTGGAACGGCTCACGCCCTGAAGTGTGCCGAGCCATTGATCAGCGGGGATTTTCTTCTTTTGCCAGGTGACAACTACATCGATGCGGAATCCATTGCTCTCGTCATGAAGACCAGGAACGGGATGCTCGTGAAGGAGCACCAGAGCCCGTCCAACTTCGGTGTCGTGATCCTCAGGGACACACGTGTGGTCAGGATCATGGAAAAACCACTCAAGGCTCCAGCCATGACCGTGAGCACAGGCATCTTCTCCCTGACACCCGAAGTCTTCCGGTACGATGCAGGGAACGATATTACCGACACGATCGCTGCAATGCTTGCAGACGGCGTTGAAATCAGGGCGATCGAAGCAATCGACTGGCAGGACGCAATTTACCCGTGGGATATCCTCGCCATGAATTCACGGCTTCTTCGTGGTATCCACCCCGGGAAAGAGGGAGTGATCAGCCGGAACGCAACGGTCACAGGAGCAGTCAGGTTTGGCAAAGGGACCACCGTCGGACCGCACGCAGTTATCTCCGGGCCGGTCGTAATAGGAGAACGATGTGAGATCGGCTCGCATACGGTTATCTCCCCAAACACGAGTATTGGCTCACGGGTGAGAATAGAACCCTTCTCATTCATCGGCAATTCCATGATCATGGACGACGTGAGGATTGGCTCCCACTCAAGGATCACGGATGCGGTCATCGGGGAGGGCTGCCAGCTCCCGGATCACCAGGCCGTCTATTCGCACCCCGGGACGGTGAAAATCGAAGATCACCTGCATGAGACCAGCTTCGGGGCGATCCTCGGGGATGCGGTGAAAGGTGCACCTTTTACCTCGTTCCGGGGAAGCATCATCGGGAACAATGTCTCGATCAGGACTGCCCAGCGCGAATTTCTGGATGTACGCATCCCTGATGACGCGCTGGTGGTATGATGTGCGGGATAGTAGGCTATACCGGTCCGCGAAATGCAGCCAGGGTTCTCATAGAGGGACTGAAGCAGCTCGAATACCGCGGATATGACAGTTTCGGTCTTGCCACCCTGGGCAACGGCATCGAATGGTACAAGCGGGCAGGAAGGATTGGAGAGGCTGAAAAGGATGCAGCCGGGATCGGCGGCAAAACCGGGATCGGCCACACGAGGTGGGCGACCCATGGGATTCCGGATGACTGCAATGCTCACCCTCACCTCGACTGCACCGGCCGTATCGCCGTGGTCCATAACGGTATCATCGAGAATTATACCGAACTCAGGAGAAGCCTGAAAGCCCGGGGACATATTCTTCGTTCCGAAACCGACACGGAGGTTATCGCCCACCTTATCGAGGAACATTCAGGTTCGAATCTCCTGGACGCAGTGCGGGACACGCTCCCGGAGCTGACCGGTTCCTACGCCATTCTCGCAATCCGGAGCGGGGAAGAAGGGATCGTGGCAGCCAGGAAGAACAGTCCGCTCGTAATAGGTGTCGCAGATGGTGAGTACCTGGCGGCATCGGACAGCACCCCGCTCATCGATTATACCTCCCGTGTCATTTACCTTGAGGACGGCGACCTTGCCCACCTTTCAGCTTCGGGTGTCAGGATCTTCCATGAAGGTGCAGAGGTCGTCCGTCCTGTGGAGCGCCTCGGATGGTCGCCTGAAGAGGCACGGAGGGGTGGATTTCCGCACTTTATGCTCAAGGAGATCTACGAGCAGCCCGGGGCTTTCTCAGACACGGTCAGAACGGTTTGTGACCTCCCTGAAATTCTCCTGGGCTGCAGGGGACTGACGGTCGTTGCGTGCGGCTCCTCTTACCATGCCGGTCTGATCTTCAAGTATATCGCCGAGGAGGCCTGCCAGATTCCAGTCCGGGTCGACCTTGCATCGGAGTACAAATATTTCATGGCGCCCACAAGGGATCCGGTGATTGGCATCACCCAGTCGGGAGAAACTGCCGATACCAATGCAGCCCTCCAGTCCGCCAAAGTCCATAATATTCCCACGCTCGCCATCACGAACGTCCTCGGGAGCTCTGTTACGAGAATTGCTGACGAGACCGTGTATATGCGGGCAGGTCCGGAGATGAGCGTGGCTGCCACGAAGTCTTTCATTGCGGAGCTTGCGGTTCTCATCAGGCTTGCCAGCCTCCTTTCAGACCGTTCCCTTGATATCACTCTCGACCAGGGACACCGTGCCATCGAGGAGGCTCTCCTCACCGATATGGGGGAGGCAGTGCAGATGTGCTCGTCCGCATCCCATATCTTCTATGTGGGGAGAGGGCCTTTTTACCCGGTTGCCCTCGAGGGAGCATTAAAAATGAAGGAGATCTCGTACATCCATGCCGAGGGGTATGCGGCAGGAGAGATCAAACATGGGCCTTTCGCCCTTCTCTCGAGGGAAACTCCTGTGATTGCGGTCTGCACGCCGGGATCAACCCACGACGTGATGATTGCCAATATCAAGGAGATGGAGGCACGCAGTACCCCGGTCATTGCACTCGGCTCCGGGGCAGACCGCGAGCTCGATGCGATAGCCGATATCCTCATCCCCCTGCCTGATGCCGCCCCGGTCCTCCAGCCGGTAGCTGCCACCGTTATCCTCCAGCTCCTTGCATACCGGACCGCGGATGCCCTGGGAAGAGATATCGACAAGCCGAGGAACCTTGCAAAGAGCGTCACTGTCGAGTAGGGACTTCCCTCGCGGGAAGTGCCCCCGACCCACCCGGCAGCGATCCGGGGGAGTGTCCTGCCCATGAAGAAAAGATACTCTGTGGCAGTCATAGGCCCCTCCCGGAGATTTCTTTCCGGGATCAGTTACTTTACGATCCGTCTCTCGAACGCACTCTTCATCCATGCCGACGTGACGGCGGTGCTCTTCCGGAACATGCTCCCTGCCCCCCTGTTTCCGGGGTGGAAACGGATCGGGACAGATATTTCCACGCAGGAATTTAAGGAGGGCATTGAAGTGCACGAGATCCTCGATTGGTACAACCCACTCTCATGGGTAACGGGGTGGCGGATCGCTCATCGATCTGACGTCATCATCCTTGAATGGTGGACCTCGAGCGTGGCACACATGTATCTCATAATAGAACTGCTCCTTTTTAAGAATAAACCGGTAGTCATCGAATTTCATGAAGTCGTCGATACGCTCGAGGATTCGATCTGGATCTTACGGGTATACGCAAAAGTTGCCGGGAGACTGGTAAGATCTCTCGCTTCATGGTACGTCGTTCACTCAGAGGCCGACCGTGCCCTTGTAATCTCAAGGTATCATGTCCCGCCCGAGAGGACGGTAATCATCCCTCACGGCCTGTATGACCAGTATCCGGTTATACAGAGAGCCGTTGCGAAGGAAAAGCTCGGCATCCGCGAGGACTATACCATCCTTTTTTTCGGTCTCCTTCGGCCCTACAAGGGAGTGAAGACCCTCATAGAAGCGTTCGGACTGCTTCCTCGCGGGATTGTCGAACAATCAAGACTCCTGATCGTTGGAGAAGCATGGGAGGACCAGGAATCTGTCCTCATGTCGAGGGAGTCCAAATATAAAGACCGTATCACCGTCATCGACAGATACGTGACCGATGACGAGATCTCGATCTTTTTCTCCGCTGCCGACGTCCTTGTCATCCCTTATACGCGGGCATCGGCGAGCGGTGTCGCCCATATCGGTATGGCATTCGGCCTTCCCATCGTTGCATCTTCCGTCGGCGGTCTTCTGGAAGGTCTCGGGACATACTCGGGCACCACCTTCGTTCAACCGCAGAAGGCCGACGATCTCGCCGCAGCCCTTCTCTATGTTGCCGATCACCGGCAGTACTTCGCCCCGCCGGAGGAGTTGAGGTGGGAGGCCGTAGGCAAAAAGTGGAAACAACTGCTGGATCAAATAGAAGGCCAGAACCCCTAATCTAAAAGATCTATCTTAGAAATGAGAAATCACCCTGTATAATCCCATACTCTCAAAACCAGTTCTCAAGGATAAC
>JAJRBP010000031.1 GCA_028679405.1 Methanoregulaceae archaeon
ATCACCCGAATGCCTTAAGGTTCCTGGTCCGGGATATTTCAAATATAAACAGTTTTTTCTCCAAATGGTGTGATGTACGTGATGAACGTGAGATTTTTTCAGAGGTAACCGGGATGCATCAGAAGGAAGACAGGAATGCACCTCAAAACAAGAATCCAGGCGTGAAAGAGAATGTTACAGGACATTAAGATACCAGAAGACAGGATTGGAGCGCTCATCGGAAAGAGCGGCCTCACCAAGAAGAAGGTTGAAGAGGCGACGAAAACCCGGATCACCGTTGAGAGCCGCGAGGGCGTCACTCACGTCGAGGGCGAGGAGGCTGAAGGAGTACTCCGCGCGGTGGAGGTCATCAGTGCGATAGGGAGGGGATTTTCCCCTGAACGTGCCTTTACACTCCTCGAGGACGAGGACCTGATCCTGGATATTATCGATATTTCTCCGGAAGCCGACAGCCCGAGACAGTTCGACCGTATGAGAGGCCGGATTATCGGGAAAGACGGGAGATCCAGGGAGCAGATTGAGCATATGACCGGTACGTCGCTCTCTGTGTATGGAAAGACCGTGGCAGTTATCGGTCTCCCCGACCAGATCAAGCTCGCGCGAACTGCGATCGATATGCTGATCAAGGGTGTGCCGCATGAATCGGTCTTCTCTTTCCTCGAGAAGAAGAAAAGGGAGGCCAAGCAGGATATGCTGAGCTACTATTACTAATACCGTTTTTCACCAGACAAAGCAATTCTCAGGCATGACGTCCGGCAAATCCGACCACCGCGATACGGTATTTCCACTGGAAATCAAAATCCCTGGAAATCTGGTTAATCTGAATTCAAAATATTTTTCACGGAGTATAGAGGAGAAATAAAGGGGTTCTGATGCTGGTTGGAGATCTCCCGTTACCACCGAAACTTCAGGAGATATACCGGGAAAGTGGTATTCACGAACTCTACCCCCCGCAGGCAGAGTGCGTGAGGGCAGGCCTCTTCGAAGGGAAAAATCTCCTTATCTCAATTCCTACGGCGAGTGGAAAGACCCTTGTCGCAGAGATGGCGATGCATCACCATATCGTCTGCGGGGGGAAGTGCCTCTATGTCGTACCCCTGAAGGCACTTGCGAGTGAGAAACAGAACGAATTTTCCGGGAGAGGAGTCCGTGTCGGGATTTCCACCGGTGATTTCGACCGTCGCGACGACTATCTCGGGAAGAACGATATCATCGTTGCGACAAGCGAGAAGGTCGACTCGCTGATCAGGAACGGCTCCCCATGGTTGAAGGATATCACGCTCCTGGTGATCGACGAGGTGCACCTGATCGATGACGAAGGCCGGGGAGCGACGCTCGAGATGGTCATCGCAAAGATGAGGTTTCGGAACCCGTCGATGCAACTGATCGGACTCTCCGCGACAATAGGGAACCCTGATGTCCTCGCGGGGTGGCTGGAGGCAACCCCCGTGACGAGTACATGGAGGCCGGTCGACCTGCGGCAGGGTGTGTATTACCAGGGGAAGATACATTTTCATGATAATGTCCGGCCGGTTCCCTCCTCGTCCCGTTATCCGGACCTCGACCTTTGCGCCGATACCATTTCCGAAGGCGGGCAGTGCCTTGTCTTCGTCTCCTCCAGGCGGAATGCCGAAGGCTATGCAAAAAGGGCGGCAACGAAATTCAAGGTCCAGGACCCTGAACTCAGTTCTATCTCCCTTAAGATCAAGGAAACGGCAGAGACCGAGCAGGGGAACACTCTCGCCGCCTGTGTTGCCGCAGGTGTCGCCTTTCATCACGCCGGCCTCACCCGCGACGAGCGGGGGCTCGTGGAAGAAGGGTTCCGGAAAGGAGCGATAAAATGCATCTCTTCAACCCCGACCCTGGCCGCAGGCCTGAACCTTCCTGCCAGGCGGGTGATCATCAGGGACTATCTTCGGTTCTCCTCAGGCGAAGGGATGGTCCCTATCCCGGTCAGGGAATATCACCAGATGGCAGGCCGGGCAGGTCGCCCGCGACTGGATCCCTACGGGGAGGCCGTCCTGATAGCGAAGGAAGAGCGTGACATCGATTCGCTCTTCGAGTGGTACATCGATGCACCTGCCGAAGACGTCTATTCAAGATGCTCTGGCGAATCGGTCCTCTGCACGCATATCCTCTCCCTCATTGCGTCAGGATTTGTCAAATCAAGGGAATCGCTCGAAAAGTTCATGGAGAGGACCTTCTACATGTACCAGCGCAAGAAGAGCCTGACAATCCACCGGACAATCGACCAGATCCTTCTCTTCCTCGTGAGTACCGAGATGATAACCGATCTCGGGGACTGCCTCTCGCCGACGGAGTACGGGACTCTTGTATCGCAACTCTACCTCGACCCGGGGAGTGCTGAGAAGATCCTTGATACAATGCGAACTGCAGCATCATATTCAGATATGGGGCTTACCCAGACCATTTGTTCGACCCCGGATATGTATACGCTCTACGTGAGCAACAAGGACCAGCATTACCTGGACCGTTTCTGGTCGGACCATGCAGAGGAACTCTGGGAACCCTTGCCAGAGGAACCGGACGAGGCCTGTTACCGTGGACTCAAGACGATGATGGTCCTCTGCGACTGGTCGGATGAGGTCCCGGATGCGATGATCTGCGAGAGGTACTCGATCGGCCCGGGAGATATCTACAACCTCGTCGAGGGGGTGAACTGGCTGCTTCATGCATCAGGCCGCCTGGCAGGGATGTTCACCCCGCAGTATGCCCGCGCGGTAAGAGAACTCGAGTACAGGATGAAGTACGGCGTCAAACGGGAGCTCCTCCCGCTTGTCCGGCTGAGACAGATTGGACGGGTCAGGGCCAGGAGGCTGTTTAACAATGGAATCACCAGTCCGGATGAACTGCGCGCTGCAGGGAAGGACAAGGTCGCGGTAATCCTCGGGAGAGGGATTACGGACCTGATATTCCGTTCATTCCCGGCAGTTGACGGGGACGGGCCGGAAAGCAATTCTTCTGTTTCCCAGCGGACACTTGCTCATTACGGGTGATATTTCCTTATGCAGGAATTGTACGAAATCTGCCAGGCGGTCATACACATACACGACCTTCCGGCCTTTTTCAGCCGGATAAAGGCGATTGCCAGGGATGCCGGAGTCCATATTATCTTCCTGGATGCCGATCGGATGGCCGGAGCGGCTCACGTCCGGGCGGCTCTCTCCCATGCATTAAGGGCTGAGCGGGCGGGGAAGATGATCTCACGTTCAGTGGAGATGGAGGTTCTCCTCTATGCAGGAGGGACCCGCCAGGTCCAGAACGCCACCACGTTCGGTATCCACCCCGGGCTGAACCGCTCGTATGTCTGTATATATCCGCCCTCGCCGGGAGCCCTGGATGCCCTCTCGGGGTTGTTGTCATGGACCAATGACGACTGGGAGGAGATTTCGCCAGGAAAGGCCAGCCTTCTTATGGAGATCTTTGGGATTACTGACAGGGAACGTGCTGCCGCAGGGAAAGCTCCCCTTTCCGATCTCGTAATCGAACGTGTTGCGCTTCTTGATATTAATCGCTGAACCGATGATCGACGTTCCCCAGGCAAATCCTATCTTCTTGAACCCGGCCTTTCAGGTATCTTCAAAAATAATTGCTCTCTATTATCCGACAGGAAACTCCTGATGTTCGAATCCTTTGTCAGAAATTCTCCCTATGGAAAATTGTCTCACTCGATCAACAAAAAGCTCACTCAGTTCACAAACCGCTTTTCAGCGATTCAGGTCAATAATTGACTCACCTGTCACCAAAAGATCTTCCAGCATTCGAACCTTTGCCATGGATCTCCCGGTGGGATTCGTCTCATCCTGTTTTGCAAAGGTCTCCTGACATTCAAACCTTTGCCATGGATCTCCCGGTGGGCATAGATCTTATACTGGTATGACTTCTGAAATTTTAGGTAGGGCTACAACAAAATTCAGCAGGTAGAATTTCCTGAGTGGAACGAAAAAAAACTACAGGTGCCGGACGAGGCACAGGGAAGATGCGGATCTGCGGAAAAACCGCATCACTTTATCGCAGGCATAAGGAAATATTCGTTTTCACTTATCAGGGTCCAAATCGCCTGGTAATACCTTCAACTCCTCGCGTGACTGAGAATATGCCTGATTTCAGGGATAATCAGCTCGGCTGTCGCAAGACGGACCGCAGCATTTGAACCTGGAATACAGAATATTGCTTTCCCGCCGGTAACTCCTGCGAGAGCTCGCGACAGGACTGCAGCAGTGCCGATTTCTGAGTAGCTCTTCTGCCGGAACAACTCACCAAACCCATCGATCGTCTTCTCGAGAAATGGTGCGATCGCCTCGATCGTGCAGTCGTCATGAGTCAGTCCTGTACCTCCGTTGAAAATTACGAAACTCGCCGCCTGAAGCGCAAGTGCGGCTTCATTCCTTATTTCAGGGATACGGTCCGGCACAATCGAATATCTTCCGATCTGGATCCCGGCTTCCTTGAGAAGGTCCTGAATAATCCTTCCACTGGAATCGGTATCTGCCGTTCGTGTGCTCGAAACGGTAATAATTGCTGCGACGATCTCAAACTCTTTCAGATGTTCCGGCTTCATCGGAACAATATTAATACGTTCTCTGGTAAAAATACCCCCAGATTTAAGATGGGTATCATTTATAGTGCAGTTGCTTCTACCCGGACCCTTTGATTTCCACTGGAACATTCCGGTTTGCCATTGACCGGTCTTGCCGGTTCATTTCGATCTGTTTTAATAGAATGCTGAGGAAAGATCCAAATGGCTATTATTTTTAAGAAAATA
>JAJRBP010000023.1 GCA_028679405.1 Methanoregulaceae archaeon
ATCTTCATGTCGCTGGCGCCGTTCAGGTACTTCTTCACGAGCTTGGACATGAGGAGTGTTCCGCAGTGGAGGGACCCGGCCGTGTTCACGAGATCTTTCGGGTCGGTGACGAGGGTCGGGACCGCATCGAAGAGGTCTACTCCGCGCCTGATCACGAAGACCGCGTCGACGATCTTCTTCTCGAGCGCGTACTTCCAGAGGCCGGTGACGGCCCCGCCGAGCTCGGCCTTGTCTGCGATCGCCTTGTCTGTGGTCCATGCGTAGACCATGTCGCCTTTTGCTGCCATTTACTTCGCCTCCGCAATCTTCTCGACCTTCACAGAACAGGCCTTGAACTCCGGGATCTTGGCGATCGGGTCGAGGGCGTTGTTGGTGAGCCGGTTTGCCGGGCACTCCGCGTAGTGGAACGGCATGAACATGACGCCCTTCATGATATCGGGGGTGACCCTGGCGCCTACTTCCACCTGACCGCGGCGGGTAATTGCGCGGACCATCTCCTTGTCCTTGATGCCGAGGGCCTTTGCGTCCTCTGGGTTGATCTCGATCCAGCCCGTGGGCTCCTCGGCCTCGAGGTGGGGCGAGCGCCGGGTCATCGTCCCGGTGTGCCACTGCCAGATGCAACGGCCGGTGGTGAGGATGAACGGGTATTCCGCATCGGGAACCTCTGCGGGTGGTTTCCACTCGAGCGGGGTAAGCACGCCGAGACCGTCGGGATTCGCGAACTTCGCACCGTGCAGGATCGGTGTTCCGGGGTGGTCTGCCGTCGGGCATGGCCAGTGTGCCGCCTCGGGCTTGTTGAGCCTGGCGTAGTTCATTCCGGCATACGAGGGCGTGACCTTCGCGATCTCGGTGAAGATGTCTTCCGCGCTCTTCCACGGGAACTGCTTTGCGTACCCCATCTTTGCGGCGAGCTCGCAGAAGATCACCCAGTCGAGTTTTGCCTGGCCTGGCGGGTCCTGGGCCTTTCTCCACATCTGGACGCGCCGTTCGGTCGAGGTCTGGGTCCCGTCCTTCTCTGCGTAGCAGGCTGCCGGCAGGACAACGTCCGCAAGGTTTGCGGTCTCGGTCATGAAGATGTCCTGGACGACGAGGAACTCGAGGTTCTTCATCGCGTGCTCCACGTGCGTCAGGTCGGGGTCAGAGATCATCGGATTCTCGCCCATGATGTACATGCATTTCAGTTCGCCTGGCTTCGCCGTGAGCACGTCCATCATTGTGGTTACCTCATAGCCGTTCTTCGCCTCGGCGATGCCGTCGGGGAATCCCCATGCATCCGCGAACTTCTTGTGCGCCGCTTCGTCGATCACCTTCTGGTACCCGGTGAAGACGACCGGCAGCGCTCCCATGTCGCAGGCGCCCTGCACGTTGTTCTGGCCACGGAGTGCGTTCACACCGCAACCGGGCTTCCCGAGGTTTCCGGTGACCATCTGGATATTCGCGCAGCTCTTCACGTTGTCGACACCGACGGTGTGCTGGGTGATTCCCATCGAGTACAGGATACAGGCCGAGTCGGCCTTTGCGAACCACTCGGTCGCCTGTTTCAGCTGAGCGACCGGGATGCCGGAGATCTTCGAGACGTTCTCGAGGCTGTAAGTCGGCTTCATCACGACTTCTTTCAGCTTCTCGAAGTCCTTCGTCCGGTTCGCGATGAACTCCTTGTCTTCCCAGCCGTTCCTGATGATCTCCTGCATCATCCCGTTCAGGATCGCGACATCGCTTCCCGACCGGAACTGCATGTACAGGTCGGCCTGTTTTGCAGTCGGCGTCCGCCTGGGGTCGGCATAGATGATCTTCGCGCCGTTCATCTTGGCCTGCATCACCTTGCGACCGATCAGCGGGTGCTGCTCGAAGGTGTTGCTCCCGAGGATGAAACAGCATTTCGACTGGGCGATGTCCAGGATTGAGTTCGTCATCGCACCCGAGCCGAATGCAGCCGCAAGCCCTGCGACCGTCGATGCGTGGCAGAGCCTCGCACAGTGGTCGATGTGCCGCGTCTTCATCACTCCGCGGGCGAACTTCATCATCGCGTAGTTCTCCTCGTTTGAGACACGCGCCGATGCGAGACACGCCATCTCGTCAGGCTTGAACGACTTGAACTTCTTAGCAATCAGCTCGTAGGCCTCGTCCCAGCTCGCTTCGACAAACTTGCCGTCCTTCTTGATGAGCGGCGTCGTCAGGCGATCGGGGCTGTTGATGAACTCGTGGGCGTAGGTGCCTTTCGGGCAGAGCTTCCCCTCGTTCACCGGCGAACGGTGGTACGGCGCGACGCCGACGACCTTCCCGTCCTTTACCACGAGGTTGAATGTGCATCCTGTCCCGCAATACGGGCAGGTTGTCTGTACATACTTCATGTTCATAGTACTCATCTATGCAGAAGAGGTCACGATGGAGGGTATTTAACACTAATGTTTAACTGGGATCAAATTGATGAATATTGGTGGGTAAGCTTTCGGACCTGACCGTGATGTCAGGTAAAATCGTGGGATTATCATGACTGAAACAGGATATTATCTGATATACGGGGTCAGATACAGATCGGCGTGCGGTGAGTCAGGATGAAAGATATCCTGGTGCCACCCATGCTCTCTTCCCTGGTGGTAGCCGGACTCATCGGGATAGACGGACACACCTTCGACAATCTCGCGACATGCCCTCACTGCGGGGGCGAAGTCACCGGGTACGATTATAAGGAGAGGAAATTTGCAACGCTGATAGAAGAGGGTGGAAGCCGGACGATCAGGGTCCGGGTGAAGAGGTTCTCGTGCCGTTCGTGCGGCCGGGTCTCGTACGCGGAAGCGCCGTTCTACGAGGATGCCAACCTCGGGGCACCGGTTGTCGATCTCTGTGTGACTCTCTCGGCATCGATGGCGTACAACCGGGTATCGAGAGTGCTCGGGTCGATGGGAATCCTCGTGGACAGGGGCACCATCCGGAATTACTCAGGCCGGGACGCCGCCGCTGTTGCGACCACACGGATTTACGGTTTCCTGCTGCCCCTCTCAATTCTCACGCTCTCCTCGTTTGTCGTCAACGGACAGGGGGGTTCCGTCCCGGGGGCAGAACCGGTCGTCCCCCGGAGACTCCCACCCGCAGACAGGGCATCGTCTCTTTTCCCGCCTGCCGAGTAGGCCTGGGATCAACGGGACAAACAGGACAAGGAAGAAGAAGGGCACCCCCAGGAGGAACAGCAGGATCGAAAGCCCGACCGAACCTGCAAAGAGGATCAGGGCGGGAACGGCTGGTCTCGCAGTGCCACCTCCCTTACCGCGAAGGCGGGAAGAGCATCCGCTGCCTCGCCTATCTCCTCCGCCAGGTCCTTTCCTCCAAGCACCTCTGCGAGGAGCTCCGAACCGATACCGGCGGTGAGTACCTCGGATGCACCATACTGCGCTGCAATGCGTCGTACTTCCCCGGCGATCAGTCCCTGCTGTGCCGTCCAGAAAGCTTTCGCGATATCCATTATGCCCGCCCCCCCGATCTCTTCAGGATCGGCACAGACGACGCGGGCGATACGCCTTTCCGCCCCGGCGATGCTTTTTTCACCTTTATCCGGTGTTTCGCACGTGTAGCCTGCGGGATCGATATGCCCGAGAAGCAGGTGGGCGTCCGCACTCTGGGCAAAATACTCGGAACTTGTCCTGGTCTCTGTCCCGTTTACCCGGACTTCCTGGAGCGTCGTCGCGATGTTCGTGCGGAGCATGCCCGTATAGAGGAGATAGCCCCGCTGCAGCCGGGAGAGGTCCGTAAGACCGAGCAGGGAGGGAAACGCCGGGACGGGGATGATATCGGTGGTGGTGCTCCCCATGTCGACCAGGACGGCGCTGGGGTGGGAATCGCGGAGCCAGTCCGCCGCGGCAAGCCAGTTCGCTGCTGCCAGGCACGGCGCCGGCCCGGAATGGAACCTGCCGTCGGTTCCGTAAAACCGCGCCCCGGGAAACTGTGAAAGAACTGCCCTGACGATGAACTCTATCCCCTCATCCTTCGAGGAGAAACAGTCGGCGAGTTCCCCGCTCATGACCACAGCCGCCCTTTCGTCGTCCCAGCGGTGCCCTGAAAGGATCCCCTTGATCGGCGATCCTTTCCAGAGGGGACAATAGTGGACCGATACGCCTCCGTCCCCCACGCACTTGAGGTTCGCACCGCCTA
The DNA here is from genome assembly GCA_028679405.1 of Methanoregulaceae archaeon. Lineage (GTDB taxonomy): Archaea > Halobacteriota > Methanomicrobia > Methanomicrobiales > Methanospirillaceae > JAJRBP01. The sequence continues at coordinate 4,147 of JAJRBP010000023.1, forward strand.
CATCAATCCCGATCATACGGGTCGCACCCTTCCTGCATGATCATACCTGACACGCCGGTTCGCTTTCACCGCTTCCGGCCCGCCTCCCCTCGATGCGGAAACGAGGATCTCTGCGATCTCGCCTTCAATGCAGGCCGCTATCCCGACAATACTCGTCGTGATCCGGGGGTTCACGTCGACGACATAGACCTTGTCCGCCACCACGACGTCCACACCCGTGTATCCCTGGCACCCGAGCACGTTCACCACCGAGATCGCGGTTTTCACGATCTCATCCTTCCGGTCGTGGTCCACCGGGGTCTCCCCGCCCTGATAGCGGAACTTTCCGTCGGGGGTCAACTCGATGTACTGCCTGTTTATCGCGAGAAGAAGCGGTGTTTTGCCGGTGTAGTATTCGCATACGTTACCGACAACCCGGCTCCCGACCAGGCTCACGCTCAGGTGTTCCCCCTCGATGTACTTCTGGGATATCTCGCCGTCCAGGGCTTTCCTGTCGGAAAGAACGACGCCCTGCGACCCGCACCCGCTCACTGGTTTTATCACGCGGAGGCCGGTCTCCACTTCATCCGGCACTGCGATACCGTGGGCGGCGAGGGTCCGGCCGGTGAGGCGCTTGTTTGCGCAGACCGCCGCACTCATGCTGCCGCACCCGATATTGTGTGTCGTTTCCTCGAGAGTCCTGGTAAATCCGGGGAGGAGGTGATCAGGTGCAATCACGAGGCCGATATCGCAAACCGGGGCGAGTCTGCGTATCTCCGATGCAAAATCCCCTTCCTCAGGCGAGACCACCTCGAATCCTGTAGCCCGGAAACTGGCTTTCAGGACCGAATACATCGCCTCTCCCTCCGGTGCCAGGACCGGGTCGTGGTACCGTGCATATTCTGCAAGAAGGGCTCTCATTCATAGATCGGTGGGGTGTGCGGGGTGATTACCCTGACGATGGATCAGGTATTTCTCTCCTGCCCGCCAACCCCTCCGTGATGAAGACCCGGATCCTTCTTACCAACGACGACGGGGTAAATTCCGCCGGTTTATGGGCTGCATACGAGGCCCTTGCTGACATCGCAGAGATCACGGTGGTCGCCCCCGCGACACAGCAGAGCGCGGTAGGGAGGTCAATCTCTATATTCGAGCCGATCAGGGCGAGCGAGGTGGCAATCAACGGCGTCCGCGCCTGGGCAGTGGGGGGAAAGCCCACCGACTCTGTCATTATCGGGCTGTTTGCACTCGATCTCCGGCCGGCCCTCGTGGTCAGCGGCATCAATATCGGTGAGAACCTCTCCACCGAGTCGATCATGACCTCAGGCACTGTCGGCGCTGCACTCGAGGCATCGAACCAGGGCACCCCTGCAGTGGCGTTCTCCCTCCAGGTCGAGGACCAGGGGGACAAGTTCGACGATCCGCGATTCTATCGCCAGAGTTTCGAGGGTGCGAAGAAAGTGGTGCGGGATGTCTGCGAACGGCTGATCCGGAGCGGATTTCCCTCCGAGGCCGATGTCATCAATATCAATGTCCCGTCGCGTATCACCGGGGGGTACGAGATCACCCGCCTGGCGCACAAACTGTTCCGGACAGGCGTGGAAAAACGTCTCGACCCCCGGGGGAGGCCCTATTTCTGGATAAACGGTCCCCTCGTTGACGACGCTGAGGAAGGGACCGACGTGCATGCCGTGAGGAAGGGCAACGTCTCGATCACGCCGGTAACGCTCGACTGCACCTCGGGAGCGGCAAACCCTCAGCTGGCGAAGATGTTTCCGGATGGGGAGCGCCTCCCCTGAACGGGTTTTTTCCTCTTTTTTTAATCAGTCTCCGGAAAGTCGGACAGAAAAATGTATGCGGTTTGCAGGGTCACACAATTCTATGCAGGATGCTGGTAAGAGAGATGCCGGGGCCCGTGCGGCCGATCTGGTGCGGGACGGGACGGTCCTCGGCCTGGGGACCGGATCCACGGTCTTCTTCGCGGTCGAGCGCCTCCGGTCGCGGATAGCTGAAGGACTCGACCTCGTCGCGGTTCCCACCTCGTACCAGGCTGCGATGCGGGCAAGGGAAGCCGGGATACCTCTCACCACACTCGATGAGCACCCGGAAGTCGATGCGACCATTGACGGGGCTGACCAGGTCGACGGCTGCCTCCGGCTTATCAAGGGTCGCGGAGCGGCACACACACGGGAAAAATGTGTTGCAGCCGCCTCCGCCCGTCTCTTTATCGCAGTTGACCCCTCGAAAATGGTGGGCGTTCTGACCGGGCCGATCCCGGTCGAGGTCCTGCCCTTTGCCTGTAAGCCTGTAATGGCCCGGATTGCAGGCCTCGGGGGGGAGGGGGTGTTGAGGGAAGGACTCAGGAAGGATGGTCCTGTTATCACCGATAACGGGAATTTCGTCCTCGATGCCAGGTTCGGGGCAATCTCCGATCCAGAACACCTCGAGGCCGCCATCGAGGCGATCCCCGGGGTCGTCGCCGCAGGGCTCTTTACCGGGTTTACAGAAAGGACGACGGTTCTGGTCGGGGAGAAGGACGGTGTCCGTATTCTCGGCAGGCAGCCTGGCCTGTAACAACCTTTTTTTGATCCGGTCAGGTGGGCGGGATAAATTCTTTCAGTTTCTGGACCAGTTTCAGCTGCTGGTTCGCTTCGTTCCTCTTGGCCTGTTCGATGAGGTCGATGATTGTGCCGATCGGAATTGCCAGCTGGTAGATCTTTACAGGTCTCCCCTTGTTCTCTGCCTTTGTCTCCCTGCTGACTACCCATCCCTGCAGGGTCATCCAGGCCATCGCCATCGATACCTCCGGTTGCCGAAGATCGGTCGCACGCTCGATCTCACGCGAGCTTGCTTCAGGGGTAAAGGTGAGGTAGACGAGCACCCGGGAGATATTTCTCCGGATGCCGGCCTGGACGAGCAGATTGGCAAACTCTTCCTCTCTTGGTGAAAAATACGGCGGGTTCTCAGTTCTCATGGTGAATGAGGGTTTAATATTCCGGGTGAAATATAAAAGACTTGCGTTTTCGACACCTGATATACTAAAAAATTTTAGAGGAGTCCCAGGTTCTTTAAGTCCGAGATGATCTTCTGGACCGCTTTCTTTGCGTCTTCCGGCTCCTTCCCTCCGGTGATGATCAGTTTTCCTGAACCAAAGAGGAGGACCACGACTTTCGGGACCTCAAGCCGGTACACCAGCCCGGGGAACTGTTCGGGTTCGTACTCGATACGTTCGAGATTGAAGCCCACCGCGATCTTGTTGAGGTTGATCCCGGCACCGAGATCTGCAGACGTCACGATATTCTGGATCTTGTAGGTGAGGTCTTTTGGGATCTCGATGTCAAGGCCGCGAAGGAGATTTCCGAGGATCTCGAGACCCTGTGAAAGACTCTCGATACTCTTCGCCCCGGTGAGGACGACCTTGCCGGAACCGAACACGAGCGCCGCTATCTTCGGCTCCTGCATCCTGATGACGACACCCGGGAACCTCTTCTTATTATATTCGGCATCCTTGATTTTGGATGCCAGGGAGGGGAGATCCAGGTAATCGGTCACCTTCGCTGATGCCACGATATTCTCGATCTTGAGAGAATCTTCTGGCTTGACCTTCATGTTTTATAAGTGCTATATAAATCTATATAAAAAAACCGGTGGGGGCGAACCCCCGGACCAGGTCTTTTCCCCCACCCTGATCGGGGGATTTCACCGACGGCGGCGGTACCCTGTGCAGATCGCAAATGCACCAGCGATTGTGGCTAGGGCCGCTCCCTGGAATGAGAAACCGGGGGCTCCCGGGGTCGCCTGAGACCCGGGCGCGATACCGTCAGTACGGTTCGTTGTGGGGGCCGGGGTGATCCTTGTGGTCGGATAGAGAAGCGGCATCGCGAAGCCAGACCCCGGGACCGGTTTCCCGGCATTGTCAAGCTCGGTCACCTGGACCAGATTGATCCCGCTGGTATCCATCCCCGGGGGTGTCGTGCCCGTGACGGTCACGTTGATCGACACATCCCGGAGCGTCTCGTACGAGAGCAGGTATCCGTTCACGAACGCGGCTCTTCCTCCGGCTGGTATTGTCGCTGCCTGGATCCCGTCGACAAAGACCGCAAGCTCCCAGCTTGCGTTCCTGAGATCCGTCGTCAACTGGAGAGAATGCCCGTCAGCGAACGTCCTCCCGCCCGAGGGGACGACGGTTATCCCAAAGGCCAGTTTCACCGGGCTCTCCGGCATGATCTGCCGTGAATCAGGGACCATCGAGATCTGTTCCATGTGGAGCGTTGCAGATGCGGTGCCTGCCGCACAGACGAGGAGCAGGAGGGACGCGAGAACGACCCGTGAACATGCAGTGTTCAAACTCTCTTCACCGCGGGGATCATTTGCTCCTCACCGTATATGAAAGGTCTCCCCTGGGAGTATCAGGAGTGGGACGGCAGGGGAAAGCCGGTTTTTCGGTTATCCTGGAAACAGGGGGCCCTGTGGCCCGCAAGAATGTAAAAGAGAGGAGAGGGAATTTATCCCCCTTCCCCGGTCTTACCCTGCTCAGACGCGGCGGATGCCGGACTGGTAGGTGTATGACTGGCTGAACGCCTTGATGATACCGCTGGCACTGACAGAGTTCGAGTAGGAGATGTCCTCTGCCTTTGCGTGGTCGAATATGTCTGCCCCTTCCTCGTCTTCGCCGAGGTCGAGGATCCGGCCATCCTGGAGGTGAGCGGTCATGAACGCGCTTGCGGACCCGATTGCATCAGCGCTGCCCTCGGATGAGGTGACGCCCTTGACACTGATCGAGTATGCCTGGACTACCGGCACATCTGCGGTTGCTGCGACGAAGCGCTCGCTCGCGGAGGTCGAGACCGATGCGAGTGAGACATCGACCTTGCTGCCCGTCATGACGACGTTGCAGAAGGGCGGGAACAAGCCGCTTGGCTGGTTTCCGAACGGACAGAGGATCTTGTCAGCCGATGTGGTGCATGCACCTGCGCCGTCGACGAGGATGTCCTCGCTCGAGACCATGCGGCCCTGCTCGTTCGCTGCTATGAACGTGACGATCTTGTTCGCCGCGATGTTCTGCTTGTCAGCGATCTTGTTTCCGGTGTCGATCGCGGTGGTCTTGGTGTAGCTGGTCACACCCTGGACTGCCGTGGTCTGCTCGGTGTATCCGGCGGTGTACTGGACCTCTCCGGTGCTGTTCGGGTTGTCCTCAGTAGCTGCTTCAACGAGCGGGGGCGCGTTGAGTGCATCGCTGCTCTGCTGCCAGGTAAGCGAGTCGCTCGCGGTCACAGTCCCCTGTGCGTTGATGTTTGTCGTTACCGTGATCCCCTTCGTCTCAGGGGTTGCATTGACCGGGATGTCAGCAACTGCGCATCCGGTGAACGCGATTATAGCCAGAACAACGAGGGCTCCGGCGACTAATCCCATCTTCAATAAAATCTGCTCCTGCATGTTTGTGCGGGAAGATACCTGCACGAATGAATAGTTTGAACAAAATGGCTTAAATAGATGTTGAATATCTTCTACGGACAAGGCCGGGGCCATATTCCCGGCGCAGAATAAAATGGGGGCCGGATAAGCCCGGGCCCCCCTCAATCCGGCCTTTTGACCTTATACCCGCCGGATGCCCGACTGGTAGGTGTAGGACTGGCCGAACGCCTTGATGATCCCGCTCGCGCTCACCGAGTTCGAGTAGGAGATGTCCTCGGCCTTGACCGGCCGGTACTCGATGTCAGGGAACCCGTCGACTTCAGTGAGGTTCAGCACGCGGCCGTCCTGGAGGTGTGCCGTCATGAATGCGCTCATCGAGCCGATCGCGTCGGCGCTGCCCTCGGAGGAGGTGACGCCTTTTCCGCTGATCGAGTATGCCTGGACTACCGGCACGTCGGCGGTTGCTGCCACGAAGCGCTCGCTCGCGGAGGTCGAGACCGATGCGAGTGAGACATCGACCTTGCTGCCCGACATCACGACGTTGCAGAACGGTGGGAAGAACGGACCTGCAGCTGTACCGAACGGACAGAGAATCTTGTCTGCCGAGGTGGTAACTGCAC
>JAJRBP010000043.1 GCA_028679405.1 Methanoregulaceae archaeon
GCCGCGTCAAGCAGGTCGTCCCGGATCAGGACGATATCTCCGCTCTCGATGGCAACATCGGTACCGCTGCCGATCGCAATACCCACGTCTGCCTGTGCAAGTGCCGGGGCGTCGTTTATGCCGTCACCCACGAAGGCAACAACCTCGCCTTTTACCTGCAATGCCTTCACCTCCGCCGCCTTATCCTGAGGCAGTACTTCTGCGATAACGGTTTCTATCCCGATCTCCCGGGCGATCGCGTCAGCAGTCCGCCGGTTGTCTCCGGTGATCATGGCGACGTTGATCCCCATGAGACGGAGTTGCGCGATCGCATTCTTTGTCGTGGGCTTCAGGGTGTCCGCGATGGCGATGATCCCGGCCATCTCCCCGCCGGCTGCAACCAGCACCGCGGTCTTTCCTTCCTTCTCCAGCGCCGTAATCCGGATCTCCGTCTCATCGGGGATCTTCACGGATTTTTCCAGCAGGAATGCCCGGTTACCAACCAATACCGTCTCATTCAGGATTGTTGCTGCAACCCCTCTCCCCCCGAAGGTATCGAACTGTGTTGCCGGATCGATAATCACGCGCCGCTGTTGTGCGGCTTTCACTACCGCTTCGGCAAGCGGGTGCTGCGAATTCTTCTCTACGCCCGCTGCCAGCCCGAGCAGCGTCTCGGGAGTGATTCTGGCCGGGATGAGATCGGTCACTTCCGGCTTCCCCCGGGTCAGCGTGCCGGTCTTGTCGAAGATCACAATGGTCACTTTCTCGGCAATTTCCAGCGCTTCACCGTTCCGGATCAGGATCCCGAGCTCGGCCCCCCGCCCGACTCCCACCGTAACCGCAGTGGGCGTTGCAAGGCCCAGGGCGCAGGGGCACGCAACTACGAGAACTGAGATCAGTGCCGTCAGGGCAAAGAGCGCGGTCTCATGGAAAACGAAAAACCAGAGCAGGAACGAAGAAGCAGCGATGACGAGGACTGCCGGGATGAAATACGTGACGGCAATATCCGCGATCCGCTGGACCGGAGGTTTCGATCCCTGCGCGTCCTCGACGAGCTGGATGATCTGGGCCAGGACCGTATCCTTCCCGACCTTCTCCGCTTTTACCGTGATCACGCTGTTCGTGTTGAGGGTGCCCCCCACCACGTGGCTGCCCTTCTTCTTCAGCGGGGGCACCGGTTCACCGGTGATCATGGACTCGTTGACATAGCTTTCGCCTTCCACCACCGTGCCGTCGATCGGGACCTTTGCACCGGGCTTGACGACCACAAGGTCCCCCGGTACCACCTCCTCGACCGGCAGCTCCTGCTCCCTCCCGTCCCGGATAACGGTCGCAACCTTCACCCGCAGGCCGGCCAGTTTTTTGATCGCCTCCGACGTGCGGCCTTTTGCCCGTGCCTCGAGGTACCGCCCGAGCATCAGGAACGCGGCGAGCATGATCGCCGTATCATAAAACATGAACTCATGGGTGAGGATGATCGAGAACGTGCCCATCACGCTCGCAACAAACGAGACACCCGTGCCCATCGCGTACATGACGTCCATCGAGAGCATCCGGTGTGAGAGGGCGGTCCGGGCAGCCCGGAAGATCGGGGCTGCAACGAAGATGAAGACCGGTGTCGAGATGACGAGCATCACGTACGCCAGCGTATGCATGGAGATGGGGAGCGGCACGTACATCGCGATCATCAGCGGGATGCTCACCGCGAAACCGACCGTGAAGCGGACGAACTTGTCGTGCAGGTCCGCCTCGCGTGCCTTCTTCTCGGCCTCCTCGCTCACCTCGCCCGAGAGCCCGAGGTACTGGTAGCCGGCCTCCTCGATCGCCTTTTTCATGTCCGGTATACCGGAGACGGAGGGGTTGTAGGTCACGTACGCCTTCTCGGTTCCGAGGTTGACCGTTGCCGCGACAACCCCGGGCAGCGCCCGGAGGGCGGCCTCGATCGTCTCCACGCAGCTGGCACAGACCATGCCACCAACCTTGATCGTCGCGTCCTGGTTCACGACATCGTACCCGGCCTCCTTCACCGCCCGCTCGATCTCGCCCAGAGTAACTTTTTTGGGATCGAACTCCACGCGGGCGGTATCGGTCCCGAAGTTCACCTGCGCCTTCTCAACGTCCTTGATCTTTGACAGGGACTCCTCGATATTCACGGCGCATGTCGCACAATGCATACCGGATATTTTCAATTCCGCCTTCTTCTTCTCCGGTTCCGCCATGACTCCAGTCCTCTGTTTGAACAATCTCCTTTCATTCATTAATAACCGTTGTGAACATACCAGCAGCCGGCGGGAACCGGCAGGCACCGGATTCTGATACGGATCGTCAGGCAGGTAGTATGGGAGAAAAAGACGGTGCTCTGCCGGTATCCTTATACTCCCGGGAGTTCCTGATCGTACAGGAAATCCATGGGCATCTTCCGGTACGACAGTAAATATTCCGCACCGACAAAAGAGCAGCGCGAACGCTACATGCGGGGTGAGCGGGAGGAGCATACCTTCGGAAAAGACGGGGAGATCTGCCTCGTCCTCTACGATGAGGCCGCATACCTCAAGGACGATACCGACGGCGTCCGCATCCTGTTCACGGGCGTGCAGGACAAGCAGAAGGTCCACGACGAAGTTCGCCGGCTGCTCGAGGAACACGAGCAGAAGGGGCAGCGGCCGAATGAGTTCCGGACCTGAATTTTTCCCGGTTCACGGTGTGGTTGAAGTACCCGGTGGCCTTTTCTCGTCTTTTTTTCCTGATGCCCGGTTGGAAAACAACTGAGTTCACCCCCTTTTGCGGATATCGGGATCCAGGCCCGGTAAGGGCTCCGACCGCCCTTTCCGGGAGCGCGGATAGGACAAATTCGCAGGAAAAGGTCTCGTTTCCGATGCAATAGTGTCTGCAGATACAGCCGCTGACAGACCCCGGGGGGCGTCCGGGTCCAGAAAATGGGTTTTTAGTCTCGTACAGGCACTGGTGCGGGAGACGAGGGTGCAGTAACCGTTGAATGGGGACGCGGTGTACTCAGATTGATAATCTCCACAAGGTGAAGATGACGGCATCTCCGGTACCGGAGCGCCGGGGACAGCGCGGACGAAATTACTCTTCCCGGCTCCCGTCATCCCATAGTTTAAGAATGTCAAAATCACGCTTCATCGTTGCCCGGCTCCGTGCCTGGGCGCGGGTCAGCATCCTTGCCTGGACAAAATCATATTCGCAGAGAATTTT
>JAJRBP010000222.1 GCA_028679405.1 Methanoregulaceae archaeon
GCAGTATGCGGATGCAGTCGTCCCGGTCTTTTTGAAAGGACTAACAGCTGCGGGGATCAGGCCGGAACTCTGGGTGGAGCCCGGGCGGTCCGTCGTCGGCGATTCCACGATCCTCGTCACAAGGGTCAACTCGGTGAAACGGGCGCACCGGAACTTCGCAAACGTGGACGCCGGGTTCAACCTGCTCGTCCGGCCCGTAATGTACGATGCCTACCACGAGGTTGTCGCCGCGGACCGGGCCGATGGGCATCCGGACAGGCCGTATACGATCGCGGGGCCGATATGCGAGACCGGGGACCTCCTGGCATCTGACCGGTTCCTCCCGGAACTTAAGGCAGGGGACCTTGTCGCGGTCCTCGACACAGGGGCGTACGGTTATGCGATGTCGTCGCAGTATAACGGGCGGCCGCGGTGTCCGGAAGTGGCCGTGAAGGGCGGGTCATGTGGTCTCATGCGGCGCGCCGAGACCATCCGGGACCTCACCGCCGCCGCCGTCACCCCCGACTTCGGACGATAGGAAGGGATAACCGCCGTGCAGTTCCATTACGCGCTCGTCGACGACCTCCTCTCGCGGGAAGCGTTCGAGCAGCGGGTGGAGGCAAAGATCGAGGAGTGCGGGGACCTGATCGACGAGCCTGCCGCCGCCATGCTCGTAGTCGCCGAATGCGGCCGGCAGCACGTGAAGATCGAAGGGCTGAAAGCACGATCGAGCCTCTTTTCATTTTTCGGAAAAGTCATCTCGAAGACCGAGCCCAGGGAGTTCGATCGCCGGGACGGGGAGAAAGGAATCGTCGCGAGCGTCATCGTCGGTGATGAGACAGGCCAGGCCAGGATAATCCTCTGGGAGGAGCGGGCCATGATGACCGGGGAGATCGAGATCGGCGACGTCCTCGAGATCATCGGACGACCTTCGGGCCGTCCCGCTGAGATCACTGCACTCGCCATGAGAAAGGCCACCTGCGAGATCGAATGCAGCGCTGTTCCCGCTCTCCCGGAGACTGCCCGGGCCGAGAGGGTCGACCTCGAGGCCGTCCTGATCGCGAAGGAGGAGCCCAGGTCTTTTGCAAGGAGGGACGGAACCGGCGGCGAAATGGTCGAAGGCGTGATCGGGGATCGCGAGGGAACTGCAAGGATCGTCTGCTGGAGTCCGGGAGTCCTTTCCGGAATTCCCACAGGGGCAACCGTTCGGATCTCAGGAGCGATCGGGAAGGAACGCGATACCCGGCAGGGACGGGAATTCGCACTCGATGAACGGACCACCGTGACTCTGTCAGAATCAGGGATCGATCTCCGGCTCACGCCCATCGGGGAGATTGCAGGAGACGGTCATTTCTCGATCCGGGGAGAGGTCGTATGGGCATCTCCTGTCCGGGAGTTCCAGGCCCGGGACGAAACGATCTCGCACGTGCGGAATATCCTCGTCCGGGACGGGACCGGCACCATCCTGGTGGTGATCTGGGGGGAGCGTTCACTCCGGTTCATGTTTCCAGGGGAAACGCTCGAGATCTACAACGCTTCCAAGAAAACCGGGCGCGACGGGGACGAAGAACTCCATGTCGGCCGGGGGGCTGCCCTCGTCATCCCGCCATCCGGCGAACCCGCCCCGATCTCGTTCACAGGCACGGTCCTGTCCGGCAGGGAGGGCACCTTCATAGACGACGGGACCTGCTCCTACCGGATCGAGGCGGATCTCCCGTTCGGCAGGGTTGTCCGGGTTCGCGGGACGGTCCGGGCACATACGATCATGCCTGATACAATCGAACCGGTCGATCTGAAGCCGGCCGATCTTATGAGTATGATTGACGGGGTCCTCAAGGGATCCGGCAGCAACGGCTGAGCCTTCGATCACTTTCACGCCCCGCATGGCGGTGGCCTATATGGGAGGGTATAATACGCTCTCCAGAGAGAGGTGAGTGAAAGATGACAGGACAGCCTGAACTTGACGACCTGCCCGGCGTCGGCCCGACCACTGCCGAGAAGCTCCGGGAAGCAGGGTACGTAACCGTAGAGAGCATCGCCACCGCATCACCGGCCGAGCTCGCCGAGACTGCGGAGATCGCGGAGTCCACCGCGAAGAAAATGATCAAGGCCGCACGGGAGCTGGCTGAAATCGGCGGATTCCGTACGGGCAAAGACGTATTCGAACAGCGGAAAGACGTGCGGAAGCTGAGAACGTTCGTCCCCGACCTGGATGCCCTCCTCGGGGGCGGACTGGAGACCCAGGCGATCACCGAGATGTACGGCGAGTTCGGGTCCGGAAAGAGCCAGATCGTCCACCAGATGGCGGTGAACGTGCAGCTCCCGGAGGAGGCCGGGGGCCTCAACGGCAGCGCAATGTACATCGATACGGAGAATACCTTCAGGCCGGAGCGTATCGAGCAGATGGTAAACGGTCTTGAGGTGGGAGGGCTCGACCTCGATGATGTTTTGAGTAACATCCATGTGGCCCGGGCCCATACCTCCGATCACCAGATGCTGCTGGTCGAGACGATGCGCGAGAAGGCCGCAGAGATGAGGGGAAGCGACAAACCAGTCAGGATCTTCATCGTTGACTCGCTGACCGCACATTTCCGGGCCGAATATGCCGGTCGCGTTACCCTTGCCGCACGGCAGCAGAAGCTGAACCGGCACATGCACGACCTCTTCAAGCTGGTCGACGAGAACAATGCGGTCGCACTCGTGACAAACCAGGTCATGTCCAACCCTGCGGTCTTC
>JAJRBP010000208.1 GCA_028679405.1 Methanoregulaceae archaeon
TCTTTGTGCTTCTCCTGTCTCGGTCTGAGTGGGCCGGTGACACACCAGACTATCACGCCGGTCTTTGGATCGACTTCCATTACCACACCGCAGTGGGTGATTGGGCACCCGCAGGACATGCCCAGTGGCCTGCCGATCAATACATCCCCCTTTGCGATCTCCATCTCCCTGGTGAGAATGGGGTTATGCGGGAGGATAGTCTCCCTGGGGCCGGGATCCCCCGGGAGCGTGTCGAGGACGAAGTCATATTCTCTCCCGAGGGTGTCGGCCCAGCCCGTTTCCTGCATGGTTCCTGCCCCGCACGTGCTGCACGGACCATCTGACCTTCCACCAACAGGGTCTTGTCCTGGTTTTTTTAAGTGGATACAGCGGGAAATCTCACCCGGTTCGGACGCAAGCCGCGCCGCAAACTCATCGCACGATCCATACCCGCAGGACCCGCAGTCCAGCCCGGGCAATCCTGACATTGTCGATTCATTCTGGTTCATAGTTCAGATCCTGTCTTTTTTCCATCATTTCCGAAAATCGGGAAGGGCGGATGGCACTTCCCTGTTCTCCTGGTCAGGGGTTCACTCGCCCTGGTAGAAGATCTCGCCCTCGAGCGGCCGGACCACGCCGAAGTGCTGCTTCCAGCCGATCTCCTTCTTCCCAACGCAGATTGTGCAGGTCCCGACAGGGGGATTGCCGCGGAGGAAGAGCGGAAATTTGATCTCGTTTGCCTGCGCGATCCTCCGGACGAGCGGATCGATACCTATCCCATGGAGGGCGTTGGTCTCGATTATCGAGACATCCGGTGCCGCTTCCTGTATCCGTGCCCGGAAGACTTCCCGCTCTGCCTGAGAAACGAGGTCGATCTTGGTCACCATCGCGATATCGGCAAGGGAGAGCATCGGCCCGATCTTTCTCGGGAGGTTCATCCCGCTCGTCGCCTCGAGGACGATCAGGCCGAGGAGCCCCTCCACGTACGGCGAGCACCTGAGGCAGAGCCCGGCGGTCTCTACGAGCAGGATCTCCGCGTCATGCTTCGATGCCCATTCGATCGCATCGCCGAGCACCATCACGTTGCAGTGGTCGGGGCAGAGTTCGCCTGAATATACCTTCCTGGCAGGTATCGAGAACTCAGATGAGAAAATTTCATCCTCCTCCGCGTACTGGACATCGATCTTGAGGAATGCCAGCCGCCTGCCGTCTGCGATGAGTTTTTTTGTGACCTGCTTGAGGACCGTTGTCTTCCCGGTCGTGGGCGGACCGGCACATATGACGAGTTTCATGGAGCACCTTCAGGTCAGATATCCGCAGGCCTTCATCTGCTCCTCGAGAACGTTCTCGGTGAGCCGTTCGCCCAGGCGGATACGGTTCCGGAAGTCGAGGATCAGGTCGTCCATCTTCCGGAGTTCGGCTGCAACTCTCCCTTCTTCCTTTCCAGTGAGAATGACCTCCTGCATGGCACCATTTCTCATCACCACGCGGTAATCCGAGAGGAGCGCTATCCTTGGGTCATGAGTGACGAAGACGAATATCTTCCTGTACTCCTTGAGGAGTTCGAGCGCCCGGGTCCGGTGGATCCCCGCGTTCTCGATCTCGTCGAGAAGTACGATCGGGGAGTTGCCGATGACCACCGCGTCCGCGATCAGGAGTGCCCTCGTCTGGCCGCCCGAGAGCTCGGTCATCGCACTGGTCCTGATAATCGGTTCCCCGGTCAGCTTGTTCGCAAACCCGAGGGTCTCGCGGATTGCCTCGCCACCCTCGTGAGCCCTCACCGTGGCATGGATCGAGAGGAAGTCCTCAACCGGGAGATCAGAGAGGAAATTGGTATGCTGCGAGATCAGGGCGATCGGATTTCGTGCAGGATCGGAAGAGCAGGACTCCTCCGCGGACTCCCCGTTGATCAGGACCCGCCGCCCGGAGGGCGTATTCCTGTTTGCAAACAGTTCGATGTCGTTTATCAGCGTGGTCTTTCCGCATCCGGTCGGGCCGACAATGCTCACGATGTCACCCATCCGGAGTGTAATCTCGCTTACAGGCTCAGCCCGGCCATCTTTTCCCCTCCCGCCGGTGACGGTGAGATCCGCGATTGTCATGCGTTCCTCCCGCGACAAGGTGGCAGGGACACCGGTTTTCCATTATTTTGAGATGTGATCCTGAAGGTCATGGGTTCTCACTCAACTATTGGTATATTACCAATATTGGTATGTTACCAATATATATTGGTATATGATAACAATTGTGAATGGAAATCCGGATGAAGAGGCGGACGATGAATCTGCGAATTCAGAGAGATCCCAGACCGGGTCCGACTGTTCCCTCCCGGAATAAACAGGAAGTTGGTCGACAGGACGGTGCGACAATGTCAGTCCGTGGCAGGGAAAAATACGGTCTTTTCAATCGACACACGGGAGATCTCCACGGACCGAGCCTGCAGTTACAGGGCCGGCATCGACATGCTTCTGCCCTGCTTTATCACGCTCGCACGAATCGCAAGGTAGAGATACGGTGGGACCAAACCAGCTGGTGATCCAAAACAGGAAATCCTGGTGTGTGACGAGTGGCAACACTGGACAGTTTTCTTGAACCATTGCACCATGGCGTGTGGGAGGTTACCGTCCCGAAGTCCTCGGTTACCGAATCTCTCGGGCCGGGCTGGAAACGGTCTTCGATCAATGTCCCCTCTCCCGGGACCGTTGCAAGCTACCGCAGGGGCCAGTACCATGCTCACGAAACTGCGGACGAATGGAGGGTCCACCTGGACAGGTACGATCCTGAGGTACACCCCCTTATGCACCTGGCAGACGATGCCCCGCTCCTTCTGATGATCGCAGACACCTTCGGTACTCTCCTCAAAAGCGGCCGGGACAAACGGGGCAGGGACACACGACTCCTCCTCGAGGAGCAGCGGACGACCTGGCAACGCCTCGTCCTGGCAGGGCTTTCGGCCATAGCGGCAGGGCTCATCATTCTTCTTGACACCCTCTCCTCGTTCGAGGTCCTCCTTGGCCTGGTGATCCCGCTGGTCCTCCTGTTTCTCGGGATTGTCACACTGTGGAGAGCGGTCCGTCCGGCATTCCTGGGATGGGGCTCGCTGGTCCCGGGATTTGTCACCCTTCTGGCCGGGGCGATCGTGTCGCTCATACCAGTCGAGCTCTTTGCCGGTGTGATACTCGTTGTCCTCGGGGCCTGGGCGTTCGCAAGCGCTTCCCTGTCGTTCTGGCACCTTGCCGGGGGCAGGACAGCTGTTCCTGAAGGATTCGGCCTTCGCCTTTTTCTCGGTCTGTTCTCCGTCGCACTTGCGGTGCTTATCTTCATCGAACCCGTCGGCGTGGTGGACCTCCTGATGACCCTTGTCGGGGCACTGGGAGTGCTCGCGGGGATCGTGATGGTCGTCGACGGGAACCAGCTCCGGCGGAGGATGGTTTCCGGGCAGGAAAAACAGGGTGGGTGAGCACCCCCGGAAACAGACAGATCCTCTGAGGTGGATGCGGGTATCCGCCCGGGATCGCACCGTGATAGGTGATGAACTGAGGAAACGAAAGGGGAGTTGGCCGGACAGGCGGGGAGAGTATAGATACCCGGGTTATGGTCATCGTGCCCGGGCTTGTGTCTGCTCATCGATCAATCGAGTTTTCACGGGAAGACCCTGCGGAGGAGATCAAAGCGGGAAATGCTCCGGCGATTCAGGATTTTCATATCAGGCTATATTTGAATGCCAGTTCTCTCATTTCCGGACAGGCCAGGGAATAAAAAAAGTGGAATGAAGGGCATTTCCCTTATCTCTTCCCGTTTAAACCCAGGAGATCCGCGTGTTTCTTTACGATCTTTTCGATCTCCGGGCAGTTGAGGAGGCGTATAGTATAACCGATCTGGTCATCGGGGTTCGGCTCAAGCAGAAAGACCTTGCCGCCGCACTGGTTGAACGCGGCATTCATGCGATCGCGGGAAAGCATCGCCCATTTCTGGATCTGGCATGCCGGCGCTGATTCTTTTTTATGAAGAAAAAAATAAAGGACAATCTTCTCCACGTCATTCATATCATAGGGTAGGAGAAAACTGATGAATTAATTTTCGGAAATGATTAATCGGATCTAATTATTCGCGGGCATTTATTCATAGGATCATTATGTGTGAAAACACGGGCGCGGGAATCCGGGAGAAAAGTAATGAGTGCGGGCGGGTCAGGAGCAGGAACCTGCCGGACCGGCAGAGAGACCACAAATACATTCCGGGTGTCTTTGGTCCTGACTCATTCCCCCCCCCGGAGTTCCCAAATCAGCCCTTCCTCCGGACCCGGACCGATTCCGCATGTGCGTGGAGGCCTTCCGCACCGGCGATAGTCTCGACGATATCCCCGATCGCCTCGAGCCCGTCGCGG
>JAJRBP010000139.1 GCA_028679405.1 Methanoregulaceae archaeon
TACGGCGGGAATCCGGCCCTTGGCAGGGTAGGGCCTGTCCGGGTCTCCTACAGGTTCACGGGCCTTTCAGGAACAGCTGCGTTCCACGTATACGCGTTGCGGATGAATTCTGACCAGTTCATGACGAACAGGCAGGAAGGGTATTCCAGATCGGCATACTACGTGAACGGGAATGCGGCTCCCTCCGACAGGATAAGCGATGCCGTGCCGCTCCCCTCCCCAAACCGCGTCGCCATCGTGATCGCAAACCCGCCACAGAACAGTACCCCTGGAATGGACGACACCTATATGCTCAGGTTCGACAAGGGACCGGATTCCGGCCTCGACTCGCTCCACATCACGCAGGACCCTTCGGACAGGACGGGCCAGGTGATTCATACGACCGAACAGGAAGGGGAATTCCTCGTCACCCATACCGGCGGAAGCAGGGTCTCTGCGCTCCTCCTCATGGTCGCGGTGGACAGGATGCAGCCCCCTGGTTTTTCGCTGGATATCAGATCTGAATTCGTCGGGGAGGGCCGGTAATGAAACGGAACCAGTATTTCACCCTGAACGAGATCGCGCTCCTCTCCCTCTGCGGTGCGCTTATCTTCGTCCTCAAGCTTGCGCTGAAGATCCCGCTCCACCTGCCCGGTCATTCGGGCATCTTCTGGGTAATCCCGGCGGTAGTCGCGGTTGCAATTGTACGCAAGCCGGGGGCAGGGACGTACGTCGGCTTCATATCCGGCATCCTCACCGGGTTCTTCGGGATGGACCCCCTCGGCCTTTTCGAGATCCTCAACTATTTCGCACTCGGGATTACCGTCGATATCGTCTCAATCCTTTTCGGGTACCGCCTCTCGAACCCTGTGGCCGGGTTCATCGTCGGAGCAGCTGCGAATGTCGTGAAGATGATAGTGAACTTCGGCATGCAGATATTCCTGGGTGTCTCCGCAAACTTCATCCTGATCGGGATCGGCATCGCATCCGTGAGCCACCTGATCTTCGGGGGTCTCGGCGGCCTGATTGCAGCGATCATTGTTGCACGACTTACCAGGGCAGGGGTGATCGGGGGAGATGCAGGACCAGCCGATGATTGAGGTCAGGGACCTCTCCTTCCGGTACCCAAAGACCGTCTCGGGCAGAAGCGTGACGGCCCTCGACAGGGTGAACCTCTCGATCGCCAGGGGGGAGATCGTGGTCATCTCGGGGGAGAGCGGTTCGGGCAAGTCCACTTTCTGCCGGTGCCTGAACGGGCTCATCCCTCACACGCAACCAGGGACAATGAAAGGGTCGGTCGTGGTGGCAGGTCTTGATACGCGTGACCACCAGGTATGCGACATGGCGAGGATTGTGGGAATGGTCTTCCAGGACCCTGACCACCAGCTCTTCTCCTCCGACGTCGTTTCCGAGATCGCGTTCGGACCCGAGCAGATGGGGTGGGAACCTGACAGGATAAAGGGAACGATCGACCGGAGCCTGTCGAACCTTGGAATAACCCACCTCCGGGACCGGAGTATTACCGCCCTGTCGTGGGGGGAGCGGCAGCGGGTCGCGATCGCCTCGGTGATGGCCGTTGACCCCCAGGTCATCGTCCTCGACGAACCGTTCTCCGGCCTCGATGCAAGCGGGGCGGGGGAACTCGCTGCCACCCTCCGCAGGCTGAACGACCAGGCCGGGACCACGGTGGTACTGACCGAACACCGCCTCGGGAAGACCGTGGACCTCCGGGCGAGACTGATCCTCTTCCACAAGGGACAGGTGATCTACGACGGATTGTCTCCCGCATACGAGCCGGATAAGGATCCTGGACGCAGCGGAAGATCGACCTGTCCGGAAACAGGATCAGGGGGGGCATTTGCAACTCCTGCCATCCGGCTGGAGGGGATCAGGTTCTCCTACCCCGGACAAAAAACACCCGTGCTGGACATCAGGGAACTCGGGATCTGTCCGGGCAGGATTACCGTGATCGAAGGACCGAACGGGTGCGGGAAAAGTACGCTCCTCCGGCTCCTGAACGGGGTCCTCCGCCCCGGTGAGGGACACGTATTTCTCTTCGGAGAGGACTGCACCGGGAGGACGGTGGCCGAACTGTCAAGGTCCGTAGGCCTCGTCTCGCAGCACGCCGACCACCAGCTCTTCGGCGAGACGATCTCCGAGGAACTGGAATTCGGCCCCGGGAATGTCGGTATGGATCGGGAAGCGGCGTCCGGAAGGGTGAGAACGGCTGCAGACCAGCTCGAGATAACGCCCCTCGGGCTGGACACCCCGCCCTTAAGCCTCTCGGCAGGTGAAAAGCAGAGGGTTGCGATCGCGAGCATACTTGCCATGGAGACACAGGTGATAGTCCTCGACGAGCCGACGATCGGCCTCGACCTCCGGTTAAAACAGGTCCTCGGGAAGGTCCTCTGTGCTCTCCGTGACCAGGGCAGGACTATCGTGATCGCGACACACGATTCGGATTTTTCAGGGGGTACGGCCGATCTGGTGATCAGGATGGATGCAGGAAGGATTACTTCCACCTCTGCCGTCCATCGTGAACCGGCCGGGGATGAATGAGGTCAGGATCCGGGCAGAAGTGGAAGACCAGGATGGGAGTCGTGTACGTCCCGGGAGAGTCCATTCTCCACCGGGCGAACCCTCT
Source organism: Methanoregulaceae archaeon (assembly GCA_028679405.1). Taxonomy (GTDB): domain Archaea; phylum Halobacteriota; class Methanomicrobia; order Methanomicrobiales; family Methanospirillaceae; genus JAJRBP01. The sequence goes on from JAJRBP010000139.1 coordinate 2,624, forward strand.
CACAAAGCTTGCGGGCCTGATCGCGGTCACCGTGATCTCCCTCGCATATAGTACTCCGCTTCCTCTCGCGATCCTGTGCGGGGGACTCCTGCTCATTGCAGCGTCATGCAGGCTCCTTCTCCCGCTGCTGCGGGCATATGTTTTGATCGTCCCCCTGCTGATCTTCGTGATAGTGGTGGATGCATTCTTCGGAGGAGAGGCGACGGGAACGGTCTATTTCTCAGGTACATTCGGCTGGTTCCACCCGGAGTTGACCAGCGGCCGGATCATGTTCGCCCTCGCCATGGGGTTACGGCTCCTCGCCATCTCGACCTTCTCGGTCCTGTTCATACTGACCACCGGCTACAGTTCCTTTGTCCGGAGCCTCCGTTCACTCCGGGTACCTGAACACTTCTCATTCTCGCTCGCATATGCGCTCCGCTCGATCACAGGCCTGCAGGAAGACGTGAACCAGATCATGGACGCCCAGCGCTCGAGGGGACTTGAATTCGACAAAAAAATCCTCACAAAGAACAGGAACAAGGTGATGGCGGTCACGATCCCGATGACCGTCGCCGTGCTCCACCGGTCCAGGCATGTCTCCGATGCGATGCAGAGCAGGGGGTTTGGCGGGACTGCGAAGGTGTCAGGCTATCAAACCCCGCGTTTCACACCGGTCGATCTCGTTCTCGCGGGGCTCCTTGCCGGGCTCATCACCGCGTTGATCATCCTTTTCCCGGTAATACGGGTACCGACGTAGCGGGTTTCTCCACCCGCTTTCCTTTATTCTGCGGTGATTATCGTCCCGACAGGCTCGCCACGGACAGCCTTCCCGATATTTCCGGGCTCGTGCCCGTTCACGATCTTCACTGC
>JAJRBP010000126.1 GCA_028679405.1 Methanoregulaceae archaeon
TTCTTCCTGGTGACCTCCTCGCTCTCGAAGAAGCCGATCGTGCTCTCCGGGACGCTGCTCGACATCTTCCCTCCCTGGAGACCGGGAATGAAACGGTGATAAGTCGAAGACGGCGTGAAGAAACCAAACCCGCCGTGGCGGAGTTCGATCTCCCGGACGCGGGAGGCGACAGGAGCACAGGCAGCCCCATGGATGTCAACGTGGCCTTCGTAGCGTTTCGATCCCGGAAATGCCGCATGTATCTCTTCAAGTGCGGCTTTGGGAGCGTTCTTCGACCGGACGCTGATGTAGTCCCCGCGGTCCTCGACGGTGAACATGCGGAGCTTGTGCGCAACCCCCCGCGTGAGCCTGATATGAGGGTCCTGGTCGATACCCACCGGGACGATCGTGGGCGCGGGGCCGCGCACCGTCTGCGGGAAGAGGATATCAGCGACCTGGGTGATGACGCTCATGGGATGGGCGAGAGCGGTCTCCGGGCCGAACCCGTAAATCGCCTGGAGCTCTGAGAAATTCACCTTGATCGCCGATTCGAACGCGAGGTTGTTCAGGTCCTGGTTCCGGCTCTGGTAATACGTCTCTCCCGAAAAACCAAGCGCGTAGAGGCACTGGAGGTACTCTTTCCCATAGATTCTGCAGTCCTCCCACGAGATATCCCTCACCGCATGCGCTTCCCGGTCCGCGACGGTGATGTACCCGTTCCCCCCCTGGCTCACGTGCCAGACGACCTCCTTCATGACCATCAGGTGCCCGAGGTGCGGGTGGCCCGACGGCATGAACCCGGTCAGGATATGAAAGGGGGTCTTATTCCTTATCGCGAGTGCGATCTGCCTGTAGTCGCGGTGGCCGACCACCACGCCCCGTCTCATGAAATACGGGACTTCAGGCAGGTCTTCGATCACCGATGCGATCGGTTCGATGCCAAACTCAGCAAAGAGTTTCTCGATGTCGAACGATGGCTGGCTCGACCAGGGGTTGATCTCCTGCTCCATACCTCTCACAGCTTGATCCTGGCAAATTCCACGTACTGGATTCCCGTAGAATGTACACAGGCAAACAACATCTTCTTTTTGACCGAATGGGCGAGCCTGACCGAGCGGGAGATGGTGCTCATCGGCAGCGCGGATCCCTTGTCCAGGGCATGAACAAGCATCGCAGAATGGAGTTTATCACCCGAATACACCCTGAAATGGTGACCGAACTTATATCCGGTCCGTGGGACGAAGCCTTTCTTGCGCAAGTCCGAGTATACAGTGGATTTCTCCCCGAATTCTGAATCGGCCGAAGCCGCAACGCCATAGAAGTCCTCTGCCCTGACCGGTCCCCCGCTCCCCGACAGCGCGAGGCATCCCGCCTCGAGCAGGTAGACGGTCTCGAGCGGGGAGAGGATGATGCGATCGCGGTCGAGCCGCATACCAAACGTGTCCATCGGCCCGGGTGTACCGGCAGGGTATGCGACAATGGCGGTCCGTCCGGCGAGGACACCCGTCACCTCAGTACAACCCGGCCCTTCGGGGACCGGCTCCAGGGCCTGTACCCTGATCTCGTAATAAGTGAGCTCGTTCTCGTCGTCGACGATCGCCAGGAGGTGCTGTTTCCTCATGTGGGAAGATGCAGTCCATTCACGCACCAGGAGACCGAAATCGACAAGGTCGCGCTCGGAAAGGACACGCACCATGAACCTCGACTGCCCTGTCCCGGGGCGTACACCCCTGGGAAAGACCCTGAAGTCGTGCGGGCCGGTCTGGACCACATACCCCCTCTCGCGGAGGTCCCGGTAGACGAGGAAACTGCGGAGGAGATTTGGATCCGGGGCCAGCTCGGCGAGCAGGCGTTCGAAATCATATCCTTCGATCCCGATACGCGACCGGTGGAGCAGGTAGAGGGCTTCCTCGTGCGCGAGCCGGAGACCCTCTCCGTCAGGGCGCCCGTAGCCGCTCTGGTCGTAGAGAACCCTCCCTTCCTTCCCCAGCCGCACGACCTTCCCGTCGAAGGTTGCCTTCATCCTGGTAAAATGTCGACTTTCATCCAGAAGAACTGAACCGATCGATAAGAATTTTTTCGCCGGACGCTGATCACTCCGGACAATGATGGTCACGATCGTCCAGCACGTCGGGAACGAGCCTGCAGGTCTTTTTGAGAAAATCTTTTCGGACCTGAACATTCCGTTCGAGTATATCCGCCCGTTCGAGACGAACGAACTGCCGGTGATTGACCCGACCTCCAGTCTTCTGGTCATGGGAGGCCCCATGAGCGTGAATGATGAGAAGGAGTATCCGTTCCTGGCACCAGAGAAAGCACTTATCCGGGACCATGTACGTAACGGCAGACCAGTGCTCGGCATCTGCCTGGGCGCCCAGCTGATCGCGGATGCGCACGGAGCCAGGGTGCATCCATCGGTGCCGGAGACCGGCTGGCGCATCGTCACAAGGACCGGGAGAGGCCCCCTTGCAGGATTTCCACGACGCTTCCCGGTGTTCCAGCTCCATGGGGAGACCTTCGGGATACCGGAAGGCGGGACTCTCCTCTGTACCGGGGACGAGGTGCGGAACCAGGCCTTCTCTTACGGAAGCGCACTCGGGCTGCAGTTCCACCTCGAACTTACCCCGGCAATGCTTGGGGAATGGTCGCGGGAGCTCGGCCGGGCTGGACAGGACGAGATCGCGCGGGCACCCCCGTCGTACCTCCAGGAGAGCAACCGGCTCTGCAGAGTCCTCGCAGATTGTTTCTTTCCGGAGACTGGGGAAAAACCAAAGAGATGAAGAGTATGACACCCGGAGGATACCTGGGACTGCCGTGTCGAACCAGTAAACTTGTCCTTCCGGAAACCAGGAAAGGCCGGCGCAGATAGTGGAGAGATCGACATTTTCAACATGACCTGACCGCACGCCCATTCCCGGAAAACCGGGAAAAAAATGATTTTTCAGTCGAAGAGATGCGCCTTGAACCGGGAATGGTCCTCCTGACGGGGCGTCTTCCTCTGAGGCTGCTCAGTCTTCGCAGGCCTTGTCCCTGTGCAAGCCCATGAGCATTTCCCATGCTCGGTGCACCAGATCGCGCACCGCTGCTGTATACATGGTTTTTTATCAACGGGGCAAAGGAGATCGGTCATGCTGAGAGGATATGCAGGGCCATGCTTATACCAGTATGCGGGTATTCGCATGCAATCGCGGTCATACCTGCACAAACCGCGGCCTTATGCGGCAAGTTCCCTGACCTTCCTGATATTCCCTGCATCATCACGCCTCGTATCAACCGGCGTCTCGCAGACCAGGGGCAGACTCGAGAACGGCTCATGGTGAAGGATGCGCCTGAACCCCTCTTCGCCGATGAATCCCATACCGATGTGCTCGTGGCGGTCAAGGCCGCTCCCAAGGTCGCCCTTTGAGTCGTTCAGGTGGATTGCCCTGACCCGTCCGAGACCGATCACCTTGTCGAGGTGGCTGACCGTCTCATCGATCCCGCTCTCGGTCCTCAGTTCATA
>JAJRBP010000204.1 GCA_028679405.1 Methanoregulaceae archaeon
GTTTTTCCCCGGGACGAAAATGAATTATTCACCCTTATACGCTTTCTTCAATGTTTTAATGTCGATCTTCGTCATCTGGAGCATCGCCTTCATCACACGCTGCGCTTTTTCCTGGTCCGGGTCGTTCAGCATCTCCACCATCACGACAGGAACGACCTGCCAGGAGACGCCGAACCTGTCCTTCAGCCAGCCGCACACCTGTTTCTCTCCGCCATCCGAGAGCTTCTCCCAGTAGTAGTCCACCTCTTCCTGCGTCCCGCAGTTCACGACGAAGGATATCGCAGGCGAGAACGTGAACTGCGGACCGCCGTTCAATGCCGCGAATTCCTGGCCCTCGATCTCGAAACCCAAGGCCATGACCGAGTCCTTCGGGCCTGGACCGGCCTCGCCGTACCTGGTAACCCGGACGATCTTTGACCTTTTGAACACGGAGACGTAAAAATTCACGGCTTCTTCTGCATTGTCGTTGAACCACAGGAACGGGGTGATCTTCTGCATCTTGTTTTCCTCCTTCATTTTGACGGGTTCACATGAACCCATCCGGATATTTAATTCTGCCGGTGGACGGTTTTTATATTCTGACCGGCTGCACACATGAAAACTCAGATAACCCATGAATATGGCAATATTATACGGAATCCTCTTGTATCCGGCAGACGAACCTTTCAGGCATGGAACCCGGCCAGACCGGATCTCAGACGAAGGGATTCGGTCTCCTCATCGTCTCGATCTCGCTTGCCACCTTCATGTCCTCGCTCGACGGGACGATCGTGAATATCGCGCTGCCGACGATATCGGAGGCGTTCAACGTCTCCTCGAGCACGGTGAGCTGGGTATCGACCATGTACCTGCTCGTGATGGCCGGGTGCGTCCTTATCTTCGGCAAGATCTCCGACGTGATCGGGTTTAAGAAAGTGTTCCTGTCCGGTTTCCTGATATTTACCCTCGGTTCGTTCGCATGCGGGTTCCTGCCTGACTTTGTCTCTTCCTTCCCGGTCCTTATCGGGTCGAGAGCGTTCCAGGCCCTCGGCGGTGCCATGATCACCGCGATCGCCCCGGCGATGATCACGGCATATATCCCGATGAAGCAGAAAGGAAAGGCCATGGGTATCGTCCTCACGTTCGCGGCCCTCGGGACGGCGATCGGGCCGACCATCGGAGGGGTACTCACGCAGTACCTCTCCTGGAGCTGGATCTTCTTCATCAACGTCCCGGTCGGGATTTGTGCGGTACTCCTCGGTGCGAAGGTCATCCCCGGTTCCGGGATCCACGAACGGACAGGCAGGTTCGACCGGACCGGGGCGGTCCTGATATTCACCGGCCTTGCCTCCCTGCTCTTTGCACTGTCGGAAGGCCAGGAGCTCGGATGGACCGACCCGGCGATCCTCGGGTCCCTGGGGCTTGCGGTCCTCCTGCTCGGAAGCTTTGTGTGGTGCGAACTCAAAGCTTCAGACCCGCTGCTCGAGCTCCGCCTGTTTCGGAAGAGGAATTTTCTCCTTTCAAATATGCTGCTGGTCCTGCTCTTCTTCAGCTTTGCAGGGATCAGTTACCTGCTCCCGTTCTATCTCCAGTACGTGCATGGGTTCGCCCCGTCGGATGCCGGGCTGATACTGACCTCGCTCTCGGTCGCGATGATGGCCGGCGGTCTCCTCGCAGGGATGCTCTATAACAAGGCCGGCGGGAGGCTGCTCTGCATCGCCGCCGGGATCTCGCTCGTCGCCGGGTACTTCCTCCTGACCCGTGTCAGGGTCGACACGACCACCGGGTTCGTGGTCCTCTGCCTGGTCCTGATCGGGTTCGGTCTTGGGCTTATGATGGCGCCGATATCGAGCATGGTCATGAACTCGGTCCCGAAGGCCTACCAGGGAATGGTCTCGAGCCTGACCAGCCTCGAGCGGTTCGCGCCCATGACGATAGGGATCGCCGTGTTCAACATCGTGTTCATCCAGGGGATTATCGCGATCGCCACGCACCGGGGAGTAACGAGGGAAGCACCGGCCAACATCCAGATGCAGGTGCTCACGGCAGGGTTCGACCTCGCGTTCCTGTTCGCCTTCATCGTCGGTATCGTCATCCTGGTCATTGCATTCGTTGCACGCGAGGAGGTCCATCCGGATTACCAGGAAGGGGATGACGGGCAGGCAACACCGTCAGGTATTTTATGAACCAAAGAATTCTTTTCGTGGCACCCGGCTGAATCCGGATTACCACACTTTATCAGGTTATTTTGAGGCATAGAGATCGGGGTTCAGCCGACTCCCGAACCCATTCCTGATTTTCACGGCATCCTTCTTCTGATGAGAACGATCCCGCACCTTTCAGGGAACCAGGAAACGCTTCAGTTGTGGTCAACTGCATCGGAGTTCATGAAGGGACGTTTCCGGTATCCGGGAAGAAGCAGGCGGGTAATTCCTTTCTGTTGAAGAACCCTCTTTGTCCATTCATGAGAACGGTGCAGGTTCGCAAAGACCGGCAACCCGAACGGCGGGATGAATGTCACCTGGCCGAAGTACACGAGGGCTGAGGACCGGTACCTCGACATCAATAACACGAAAACCGTGATGACCGGTTATTAAGTCGTCTTCATTTTTGGCACCCGGGCAGAACCTCGATGTGGCCGTGAAGGGTGAACCCGGCGGTTCCCAAAAGACGGAAAGACACCCCAATGTACTATTTCGAAGAAGGGATGGTAATCCAGTCATTGCCTGTCCCGTCAAAACTATCAAATATTCCCCAGGCAATCTTTGCGTATGGCAGCAGGATCACGCAGTATTAAGGCGTGGATTTTCCCCTTCATCATCCTTTTACTGCTGTTCCTGGCAACTGCAGGAACCGTATCGGCGCATGCCCCGCTGAGTGCCGGTTCCAATGAAGATTTGGGAAATGCGACCCTGATCGACGACCCGGAAAAATCCTTCGTCATCTACACAGAACTCCGCGAAGGCAACGAGGCCCAGTACTACCGTTTCCCGATGCGGAAGGGGCAGATCCTCTCCGGTTCCCTGGGGGTGCCGGGACCGGAAGCAATGATCCCCGACATTGTCGTCATCGGGCCGGGTATTGAGCCAGCGGGAACCGTGCCCCCGTTTATCCGGATCCCTGCCGGATCAGGTGCCCGGCTCGTCCCGGGAACCCGGCCTGGAAAACCGGTCTATGAGCCTTTTTCGCCCCAGCCCATCTATAACGCTGCCGATTTCAATATCCCCATCGCTTCTGAAGGCACGTATTACATCGCAGTATATGGCACCTCCGGCGGGAAATATTACCTTGCACCCGGATTTCTCGAGCAGTTTACGGTCGCCGAGCAACTGTTGATACCCTGGTCGGTTGTGGGCATCCATCTCTGGCAGGGCCAGTCTCTTCAGGAAATTTTCGCACCGCTTATTGTGGTGCTGATCGCAGGATTTTTGTGTGTCTTTCTCCGCAGGAAGAAGCAGGGGGCCCGGACTGCCTCCCTTCACCTCCTGGTCCTGCTTTCAGGTCTCCTGTACATCGGGGGAGCTGCGATGACCGCGTACCAGGTATATCGGACCATCCTCGTGACCGGTTATTCGTCCGGGGTTTTGATAACCCTGATACTCATCGCATTACCGGTCGTCCTCGGCATCGCCGCACTCATGGCAGGGACCCGGTACCCCGGAGCTGATTTCCCGTTGAAGACCGGGATCGCGATGATCCTTATCGGGGTTCTCGGGCTGCTGGTCTGGGCGGGTCTCATTCTCGGACCGGTAATCGCCCTTGCAAGCGGGGTTTTCATCATCGTTCGTGGGATCAGAAAACCCTGACCTGGCTGACCGCCGTCTTCCTCTGTCGGCAGGACGAATTCCACAATGGATAGTATATGCAGGCCGGGTCCGCTGGGACTGGCATATTTTTGTCCCTTCAAACCCTCGCAAAATATAACTGGTCAGACCCGATTTTCATAATAACACCGGGCTTTTTTCATATCCTGAGCAATCGGGATGAGTCCTGGGCTGATACCGGTTGTCGTGTTCATCTCGGGCGTGAAAAATTTTTAAAAAAGATGTGTCTATGGCCCGACCTGCTTTGACCGGAACCGGTTCCAGACCTTGTCTGAAAAGTATTTTCCGATCTCGCCTGAATTCATCAGTTCGGTGTAGACTTTTGGAGGGACACCCATATACTGGTGTATAAGTCCTGACTGCGCTTCTACCTCGAGGATTTTTGTGCTCTCGTCATATCCCACCGAACGCAGAATACGGGACTTTACTGGCTTTCGTTCCAGGAATATCACCACGTTCTTACAAGCTCGGCTGAATGGTTAATGGTTTTTATGAAAGTTCCGACGGCTTGCTCTGCCGGTATAGTCCCTATGGCTATTATAGCCCCGGGCCGGAACCGGGCAGCGATCCGGACGGCGTCGTGGTATCTGCCAGGATGATTTACCCGGATCAGGCCGGAACCGGGCGGCGATCCGGATGGCGTCGTTATATCTTCCAGGAAGATATACCCGGATCAAGCCGGATGCGCCGGGTAATACGTCGGTTCCCCTGTGATCTCGCTTAAGTAGACTCCCGACCCGATCCACCATGTCCCGTCGACAGGAAGCATGTAGCCGATCTTCGTCTCTTCCTG
>JAJRBP010000278.1 GCA_028679405.1 Methanoregulaceae archaeon
GGAATGGACCGTGCTGACGGTGCTCCCCGTACCGCCGGTCACAATGAGGCCGTCCATCATCCTCGAGAACGGGCAGCGGTCCGAGGACGACCTCACGCACAAGCTCGTGGATATCAACAGGATCAACCAGCGGTTCAAGGAAAACCAGGATGCAGGTGCGCCCCAGCTGATCATCGAGGATCTGTGGGAGCTCCTCCAGTACCACGTCACGACCTATCTCGATAACGAGGTGGCTGGATGCCCCCCGGCAAGGCACCGGAGTGGAAGGCCGCTAAAAACCCTCTCCCAGCGCCTGAAAGGGAAAGACGGTCGTTTCAGGGGCTCGTTATCCGGGAAACGTGTGAACTTCTCAGCCCGGACGGTGATATCGCCGGATCCGAATATCAGCGTTATCGAGGTCGGGGTGCCGCTCGCGATTGCGAACGAGATGTCGATCCCTGTGCATGTCACCCCCTATAATATCGAGGAATTCCGGGTCATGGTAAAGAACGGTCCGAACAGGCCTACGCTCAACGATCCGTGCGGCGCAAATTACGTGATCCGTTCTGATAAGAGGCGGTTGAAGCTCGCCGATGGGAACCTCGAGACAATCGCGGAGATGCTCGAACCCGGGTGGACAGTAGAACGTCAGCTCCGGAACAACGACATCGTCCTCTTCAACCGTCAGCCGTCCCTGCACAGGATGAGCATCATGGCGCATCGGGTAAAGGTAATGGATGGACGGACGTTCCGCCTGAACCCGGCGGTCTGCCCGCCTTACAACGCCGATTTTGACGGGGATGAGATGAACCTCCATATCCCCCAGACAGAAGAGGCAAGGGCGGAAGCGGCGATCCTTGTTGCCGTCCAGGAGAACATCCTCTCACCGAGGTTCGGGGGTCCCATCGTCGGAGGTATCCACGACCACATCTCTGGTATCTTCATGCTCACCAACCAGGTACGGTGGTTTACGAAGAAGGAAACTCTGTACCTCCTGAAGATGTATCCGTTCGATCACCTCCCTGCCCCGGGAAAGACCGAGAATGGAAGTGAATTCTGGAGCAACAAGCAGGTATTCTCCGTGATCCTTCCCGGGGAGCTCAACATGGTCTTCCGGGCAAGTTCATGCGAGAACTGCAAGACCTGCAAGAGGGAACTCTGCGAGAGGGATGCATATGTCAGGATTGTCGATGGTGACCTGATATCGGGTACAATTGACAAAAAGGCGATCGGCGCCTTTGACGGGCAGATCGTTCACCGGATCATCAGGCAATACGGGGTCATGCGGGCAGCCAGATTCATCGACGATATTACGAAGCTCTCTATCCGTGGCATCATGATTGACGGGTTCTCTTTCGGGATAGACGACGAGGACCTCTCGAAGACGGAGTACGGGCAGATCGAGGAAGTCCTCACGAATGCGGTGGTCGATGTGCAGAGAAGGATCAGGATTTACGAGGACGGGCAGCTCGAGCCAATGCCCGGCCGTACACCTGAAGAGACCCTCGAGATGCAGATCATGCAGGTCCTGGGGAAAGCCCGTGACCGCACCGGTGAGATCGCGGGACGTCACCTTGGTCTGACCAACAGTGCAGTAGTAATGGCGGTCAGCGGCGCCAGAGGGTCGATGCTGAACCTCACTCAGATGGCCGGGTGCGTGGGACAACAGTCAGTTCGTGGTGAACGGATCATGAGAGGGTACGATGATCGTACTCTCCCGCACTTCAGGAAGGGCGACAGGGGATCGGACGCCCACGGGTTTATCCAGCACAGCTACAAGGGAGGGCTCAACCCGACCGAATTCTTCTTCCACGCAATCGGGGGGCGTGAAGGGCTCGTAGATACTGCAGTCAGGACGTCACAGAGCGGTTACCTGCAGAGGCGCATGATCAATGCGCTCCAGGACCTCAAGGTGGCGTACGACGGAACGGTGAGGTCGACAGGAGGAAGGATCATCCAGTTCAGGTATGGTGAAGACGGTACGGACCCGATGAAGAGCAGTTTCGGGGAACCGGTCGATGTCAAGGGGATTGTGGAGAGCGAGCTCAAGGAGGAGGTCTGAAGTGCTGCCGGAGTATGAGGAGATCATAGAAGGGGCCGATCTCCCCCAGAAGACAAAGGACCAGCTGAAGACCTATCTCGGGGATCGCGATATCCCGAAGGATCAGTTCGACCGGATCGTATCCAGGGTCATCCTGGAGTACCAGAACACCAGGATCGAGTCGCTCGAGGCGGTCGGGATCCTCGCTGCCCAGTCCATTGGGGAGCCAGGTACACAGATGACCATGCGAACGTTCCACTACGCAGGGGTTGCCGAGATCAACGTCACGCTCGGTCTCCCGAGGCTCATCGAGATCATGGATGCACGCAAGGAGCCGAGCACGCCGACCATGACCATCTACCTCGAACCCGAGTTTTCGACGGACCGTGACCGGGCGAGGGAGGTGAGCTGGCAGATCGAGGCGGCGCCGCTCCAGGAGTTCGGGGACATCACGATCGATATGGAGAACATGCACATCGTCGTGCATCTCAACCGGGCGGTCTGCGAGAAACGAAAGATCCCGGTCGATTCGGTCGTTGAAATCGCCCCGAAAAAGATCAGGGACCGGCGGCACTACCGCGATTTCGAGCACGAGATGAAGGATAACAACGAGACAATCGTTTTCACTCCGAAAGACCACGAAAGTTACCAGAACCTCTTCCAGCTCGCGGAGCACGTGAGAAATGTTATTGTCCAGGGGATCGACGATATCGAGAGGGTCGTGGTCCGCAAGGAGAGCGGGGAGTATATACTTTATACTGAGGGCTCCAACCTGAAAGATGTCTTCGATGTTGTCGGGGTTGATACCTCCCGTACCAGGACCAACAACATCAGTGAGATCTCTCAGGTGCTTGGGATTGAGGCGGCAAGGAATGCGATCATCTATGAAGCAGTCTCCACTCTGAACGAGCAGGGGATTCTCGTAGATGTCCGCCATCTCATGCTTGTTGCCGACATGATGACCATGGACGGGGAAGTGAAGCAGATCGGGCGCCACGGCATTGCGGGCGAGAAGGAGAGTGTTCTTTCGAGAGCAGCCTTCGAGGTGACGGTAAATCACCTGCTGGATGCCGCGGTCGCGAACGAGGTGGACGAACTGAACGGGGTCACGGAGAACGTGATTGTCGGCCAGCCGATCCAGCTCGGTACCGGTGATGTAAAACTGATAGCAAAACCCATCAATTAGAGGAATCGGAATGGATTTTAATGCTTCATTAAGAAGGGCCATCAAGACCGGAGATGTCCTGCTTGGCCAGCACATAACTGAAAAAAGTATCCAGTCTGGCAAGGCCCAGATTGTGGTAGTGGCTGCGAACTGTCCGGAAGAGTTTCGGGAGAAGCTGAAGGCGTATCCCGACCTTTTCATTCATACCTTCGAAGGCTCAAGCGTTCAGCTTGGCAAGTCGTGCGGAAAACCTTTCATGGTAAGTGCACTCGCGATCATCGATCCAGGTGAGTCAGACATCCTTACCCTTAAGAGGGCTTCGGCATGACCGAGGTGAAGCTGACCGAGGACTGTCTCGGCCTGATCTCACAGTTCGAGCGGCTCACCGGAGCGGGGAGCAGGGACTGTGTCATCGACGACCGGAACAACAGGATCATCTTCGTGATCAATCCGGGCGAGATGGGACTTGCCATCGGGAAGCAGGGTGCGAGCATCAAGAAGGCCTCGGACGTAATGGGAAAGAAGATCGAGGTCGTCGAATACTCGCCGAATCCCGAGCAGTTCCTCCGCAACTGCTTCCTTCCGGCAAAGGTGACATCGATCGAGTTCGAGACCCTCGATGACGACGGTCAGCAGATTGCGCATATCGATGTCCGGGACGAGGACCGCGGTATCGCTATCGGGAAAGAAGGGAAGAATATCTTCAAGGCGAAGAAGCTGGCCCAGCGGCAGCATAATATTGCAGATGTCCAGCTGGTCGCGAAAGAGCCGGTGTAATCTTTTTCCTTTGCATTTTCTCTTGTTTTGCGAAATGTAGTTTGAATACAAGCAGCCTCTTTGATCTCACCTGATCCTGTCAATCGGCACATTCTTCAGGTTCCTCCGGCTGGTCTCTGTGAACAGGTTTTGGATATCCCGGAAAACAAGACGGAGAATGTCAATCCCGTTGATGCCCCGCTGAATTCATGACCACGGGGTGAGAGGGACAGACCTGTACGGTCGTTTGCGTTATCAAATGGATTGGACTGGTTCAACTCATGCCGTCAGCCAGAGTCAGAACTGTCGTTTCAGGAGAGATCCGGACTTTTCACAAGAAACGGGCCTGGAGGGATTCGAACCCTCGACATCCGGGTTAGAAGCCCGGCGCTCTATCCGGGCTAAGCCACAAGCCCATGTCATACATTATGTGCGATATGAGGTCATGAACGTATGGAACGAGAGGAGGATCCTTCTGCAGCTTTACCAAATCCTCCGGAATGATCCTGGAAAATTCCATGGCATCAACAGGAATTGGAAAAGATATCTGACCATTTCATGGGTAACCTTCATACCAGTGTGTAAACGGAAGTCAGGGACGCTTGTCTGGTTACCGCCCGGAATAATCGAGAGGTAATGAATTTATCAGAAAAATGAGGGTACCTGATATCTTTTGAAAATGCATTCAGCCCGCATGGAAACAGCAGGCCTTCACGACGTCGACCGTCGTAGGTCTGACCATCCCTTCATGTGAGGCCGACTTTACCGTTGCCGCCGCGAGACTCCTGACCTGAATACGGGCAGAAACTCTTTCCCGCTCCTCGAAATGGCTTCCCTGTCCGATCTCGACGATCCTTTTCATCACGATCGCAAGCGAGAGCACCTCGACAATGATACCTACATCCCCGGGCCCGAGGTCGTCCATATCGACCGAGGTCATGAAGACCGAAGCGCCGGGTTCTATCCCTGCGAGCGTGACGATATTATGCGCACTCTGGAGTTCGAGGGTCCGTGGCTTCCCAAGTTTCAGTTCCCTGATCACCTGGGGGGATATTCCGGTTAATGCTGAGCACTCCATCTCGGTCACCCGTACATCGGTAGGTTTTCCTTTTTGGGCATGGGTTCCTGGGCGGTCTGGACTTCCTGGGCGAGTTTCTGCATCGTTGATTCTATCTCCTCGGCCTGTTCCAGGAGCGGCTTTGTATCGAGACTCAGATTATACATCTTATTAAGCACCTCGATAGTAGCTGCAGACGCCCTCGGATCCGGTGCGTTGACCGTCTCGCCCAGGAGACCATATGCAGGAATTCCCCGCACCTTGCATTCGGTCATCAGGCTGCTCGCGATCCCGGATATGCTTCCGACCGGGAGTATAAGTGTATGATCGCGGATCCTCTGAAGCGCATCATCGGTTGTGGCGACCCCGAATACCCGCTTCTCTGGCTCATTCGTAACGATCCCGGCTATTGTCACCACCTCCCTGACTTTAAAGGGTGCAAACCAGTCCATCAGCCCGTTTGAGACCTCATAACAGATCATCGGGTGAATGGGGATATCGGCAACAACCGCTGCAAACGAGTCTTTTTCATAGACCCGTACCGGCACGTTGATAACGCCCTTGCTCATCATCGCCAGCGGAGGAAAATACTTGCTGGTGATGCTGCCGATCTGCTCGAATTCCAGCTGGTCGACCATGTACTGGAGTGCAATACTCCCGACAAGGCCGCTTCCCGGGAATCCCATGATTACCGAAGATCCTTCTTTCCGGAGGGGTCGGGAAAATATCTTTAAATCGACGGTTCCTTCCTGCGACATTAGATTAACATAGCCCGGGAACCTAAAAATATTATGCAGGAATTTCCTGTCCGGAGGAATCTGGTCAAAGGGCTTCCCCAGTCCATGGTCGCCCATCTTCAGGAATGCTTCGATCAGGAGCCGAAGCAGAATGGTTCACATTACCGGATCAGCTATGGTGCACTCGCATTCCTTGATATCACCATCGGGCCGGCTGGCAAGAGCATCGTTATCGAGACCGAATCGAACAAGGAAGCAGCCGATGAGGTGATAATCGATACGAACAGGCGTTTTCGGAAGTTCCTGGACCTCGTGACAGGTTACTCGACAAAAGAACGTGTAAAGCTGGCAAAATCGGTCGAATGACCGGTTCGCCCTTTTTTCACTCAATAATGATTGCAGGTTTGAGCGGCAACGCCAGGCGTGCCTTTGCGTGGTCGCTTGTCGATGAATCCATGACCTGAACCGGGACCCCGAACTCTTTCATCATGAATTCCCGTGCCTTCCCGAATACAGCCAGTTCGTCGATCTTCTCCTCGCAAAACAGGTTGACAAGGTTCTCCGGAATCCGGTGAACCAGGGCTGTACATTGTTTTACCGTTTCCATCGCCTCTTTTCCCCGGCTTTTCATCTCCGGGTCCGACATCACGTCCTTCATCACCCGGCTCCTGTCGGAAGAGGTCGCGACTGTTGCGAACACCGAACGTTTCCACCCCGGTGCAACTGCAATTGTGATGGTACGTGGCGTGATCTGGATGAGTTTCAGGATAGACTCAACGTCCTCGATAGTTCTGGCCAGGAGCTCTTCCGCCCCCTCAGTCTCGGCATTGAACCTGTCTTTTTCCGGTTCAGGCCACGATGCAAATGAGACAAGTCCATCGTGCCCCAGATCGGTCCAGAGCTGTTCGGCGGTGAAGGGAATGATAGGAGCAAGGAGACGGACCCAGGTATCGCAGAGATAGAGATACGCCCGGCTCTTCGGGAGCCCTTCTCCTTTCCGCCTCCGGTACCATTTCAGGTCCGATTCGATCCCGTAGAACGCTTCCTGTAAGGCCTGGCGGGTCTGGAACCTCTTCAACGCCTCGGTGGTTTTTTCTATATGTCCCTGCAGCCTGGATTCGAGCCATTGATCGATCTCGTCTGTACCGCCCGTCGCTCCGATCCCCTCGTGGACAGTGTTCCAGAGCTTCTCGATCTGCCTCTTTGTCGAGATGACGAGCTCGTTCCGCCAGTCGAAATCCTGCCAGGGCTCGGCACTCCCGACAAGGAACATCCTCACCGTATCTGCTCCGAACTCGCGGACTGCATCCTCGAGGAGGAACACGTTCCCTTTCGACGAGGACATCTTTGCACCGTTCAGGAGCCCCATCCCGAAAACGACCATTCCCTTTGGAAGGCAGGGTTTCGGGAATATGGCCACATGGTGAAAGATTTGGAAAGTAAGGTGATTCGAGATGAGGTCCTTTGCCGAGAACCGGAAGTCGTATGGATACCAGTACAGGAACTCCTTTCGCAGTCTGTCAAGCCGCTCCTTCTCGGGCAGATTTGCGGTCTCAATCCCAAGAAAAATATAATCGAAGACCTCCGGGGTCAGGACGGCGGGATCGAACTCCCTGATATGGTGAGCGATCGTGTAATACGCCATGTAGATAGTTGAGTCGCTTAACGGCTCGATAAGCCAGGCCGGGTCCCACGGGAGTTTCGTCCCGAGGCCTACCCTGCGGGTGCATGCCCAGTCCTTGAGCCATCCGACCGTCCGGTCGAACTCTGCCCGTACTTCGGGCGGGACCAGGTCCATGCAGGCGAGGTGCTCCGAGACAAGCATCTTCCAGGCCGGGTCGCTGTACTGGAGGAACCACTGGTCATGGAGGATCTTCACGTATACCCTGCTCCCGCACCTGCAGACCACCGGGCGGGTATCGAACTCGTACATCACTGTGGAGCCGAATTTTTCGATCATCTCGGCTGCAACGGTATCCCGTGCCTCCCTGACAGGACGCCCCCCGTACTTTTCGAAGAGCTTCCCGCGTGCAAACTCGCTGCTGTAAAGGTCCTGGGTAACCGCATCGAGCCGTGGGTCTTTCTGGCTCCCGATCCCTGCCCTCTCCACTGCATCTTTGGCAGGAATCCCGCCGTAGCCGTCCACTTTAATCAGGGCTACAGGTTGTATTCCGGAATATGCGCCCTTTGTCTGCAGGTCCCTGAGGGCTATATAGTCATAGGGGGCGTGTGCGGGAACGCTCATCACGACACCACTCGCCATATCAGGGTCGACGAACTCCGCGGGGAGGATGGGGACCTTCCCGCAGAGCGGGTGCTCCGCCACCTGGTCGATAAGGTCTTTTCCTGATATTCTACCGGTTACCTCGACCGTATGATCCTGGAGGATTAGTTTATCCGCTGCCTCCTGTGAGATGAGCCACTCGTTCCCGTCAACACGAGTGCGGACATAACTCACTTCCGGGTTGACCCACAGGTTGGTCACACCGTATATGGTCTCTGGTCGGAGCGTTGCAGTCGGTATGTATGCGCCCTGCCACCTGAACATGACAAGCGTGAATTTAAGGATCTCGGCACGGTCGCCCTCGAGTAGGTCGTGGTCTCCCACCGGGTTATCGCACTGGGGGCAATATCGCACAGGATGGGCTCCTTTCAACACATGGTTCCCTTCCCGGAGGTGTTTCCATTGCCACTCGATGAACTTGCTATAGGTGGGATCAACTGTAGTGAACCGTCTTCTCCAGTCGATCGACAGGCCGCATTCCTGCATCACCCTCTGATACTCCTCTGAAAAATGACGAACGATCGCGAAGGGGTCCGTGAACCTGGAAAGCACATCGGGGGGAACCTTGTAGAGGTCCCTGTACAGCCAAATCGCTTTCTCATCCCCCCTGGCGATCCTCTTCGAGATCCCGATCACCGGTGCCCCCGTGACGTGAAACGCCATCGGGTAAAGTACCTCCCGCCCCTGCATCCGGTAAAAGCGGGCGATGACATCGGGCACGATATACGTGCGGCCGTGTCCGACATGCATCGCACCGCTCGGATAAGGGTACGCGACAGTAAGGTAAAATTTCTCACGTGGCCCGGGACCTGGCTCGAATGCGTGTTCCCACCGGCGGGATACGTCCTTCTCAATATGGGAGAAATCCATTCATTTCACTCCTGTGTTCCAGGGATTACACAGGCCGGAGCCTGATCGTCTCGCCCTGGTTGTACCGTTTCAGCATCTCCTGGGCGATTGTACTATTCTTTCCGAGATGGATCTCCCCTGTTTCGTTGACGGTTGCGGTAAAGAGGTATTCCTTGCCAGCAAAGACGTCCACGATCTTCCCTGCATGCTCTGCTGCTACGATGGAGAGCTGCTTTTTATCCAGGCGGATCTTCACGCCGCCCCCCAGCTGGAGCTCTTCTTCCGCGGGTGCGGGTGGCGTCTTCTCCAGTTCGCTCCTGGGTCTGATGTCGATCCCGATCCCGACTTTATTCACGATGGCCGCGATATTCTTGCCCCCCTTGCCGATAGCCGCCGGGACGTCTTTGTCCTCGATATAAACAACTGCCTTAGTATCCGAGAGCATATGGACTTCTATCTCGCCATCCGAGTAGCGCCCGATTTCCCGCTGGATTTCCTTTTCCGTAATTTTCCAGGCAGAAAGCGGCTCCTCGTGTTTCTCCTGGACCGCATGTGGCTGAGCCGGTGGTCCCTCAGGGCGCAGGATCGGCATCACGATCGTTTCGCCATCGTACTTGAAGATCTCGAAAGCAAGCTCCCCTGTCTCCTGATTATGGACGGTAGTAACTGGCCGCAGGTGCATCTCAGACATGCCTTCGGGGACTTTGATCGTAAACCCGATATCGTATACATCCGTGATCTCCCCCTTGTTCACGAAGATGATCGTATTGATCGTCTGAGGAAGCACCCCGAAATCGACCCTGTCGGAGAACCTCTGGAGAGCGTCCTGTGCCCCGATAGCATGGACAACCCCGATCATCCCGATACCGGCGAGGCGCATGTCGGCAAACACGCGAAAGTCTTCATCTTTCCGGAGCTCGTCGAAGACGACGAAATCCGGACGGACAAGCAGGAGGACGTCTGCCGTGTTCTGCATGCTCCCTTCGAGAGAAGTATACTGGGTGATATGATCCGGCACCTGGAGCTCTCTCGGGGTCTCCATCGTCTTCACGATAAACGAGTGATCGGCAAGGTAGGTGGCGACACTCTGTGCGAGAGTGGTTTTTCCTGCCCCGGGGGGTCCGGCGATGAGAAGGCCACGTTTCTCCCCGACGATCCTCGTCTTTATCATGCCAGCCTTCTTGTAGTCGTCGAGCACCACGTCGACGATCGGTCTCACGGCCGTTATCTCCATCCCGTCCGAGAACGGGCGTCTCGCGATTGCAATTCGCATCGACCCGATCTGGACAACGGTTATCCCCCGCTTTTCGAGCTCGATGAACCCGTCCGGATCACGTTTCGCACGCTCGAGGATCTCCTGCGCAAGACCCCGGAGTTCGTAATCCGTTGCCGGTTGCTCACGGATCTTCACAAGGTGCATCTCCTTGATCGTTCCCTTTCGTGCAAACGGTGGAACTCTCTCCTTCAGGTACACTGCGATCGTATGCTCATCGAAAAACTGGTCGATTCCAAGGGGGGTAAAGTCTCCGATCTGGGGCTTGAGGTATACTACATCAAGGCCCTTTGCCTTGGCAACCTCAGCCTGAACGATGTCGCTGGTGATGAATTTTGCAGAATTTTCCAGCGCCACGTTCCGGATCATGGCATCGATCTCCCCACCGCTCGCAAGCTTCACCTGCTCGAGCGTGGGACGGATGCCGGTAAATTTCAATCCGATTGTTCCTTCTTCTGCAAGCTTGCACAGCGCCTGGAGTTCGGTAAGTCCTGAGAAACCGATCTCGCGACCCTGGTTCGCCTGTGCCTCCAATTCCGCTACCACGGCTTCCGGTATGATGATTGACGCACCTTTATATTCACCCGTTTTTATCATTGAGGTGATGCGTCCATCGATGACAACGCTTGTATCCGGTACAATTATCAAAAAATATCACCGAATATATACAGTGTCATTGATCTTTATTAGCATATACCATTGAAGGATCGAAGACCTTCCCGGTGACTTCTTCTCCATCAATCGTCCTGAAAAAGCAGCTCCGGTGTCCGGTGTGGCATGCCCCTCCCGCCTGGTCGACCATATAAAGAAGGCAGTCTTCATCGCAGTCAACAAGGATTCTCCGTACTTTCTGGAAGTGACCGCTCTCCTCACCTTTCTTCCAGAGTTTTTTTCTGCTTCTGCTGTAATAATGCGCATATCCGGTCCCGACTGTGAGTGAAACAGCCTCTTCGTTCGCAAATGCCATCATGAGGACATCCCCGGATTCTGCGTCCTGGACGATTACGGGAATGAGACCATCCGAATATCTCAGATTCATATTCGATCACACCAATGAAAGGACAATAAAGATAAGGTCTCCTATGCACAGCGCCATGATTACCCCTGCGGTAATCGGGATGATGAAAGGGATTCCGTAAAGGATCCATACATGGCCTGCACGCTCGTAGAGGGCAATTTCATCCCGGTATTTCTCAGGGTCCTGCCTGAGATCCCTTGTATAGGTGGTCCTCTGCCCCCGCAGAGCGCGGACCATGAGATCTCTTGCAGGGATGAACCTCCTCTGTAGCGTACCATCGGCATCTGCAATATCCTCCATGACAAAACCGTGTGATTTGCGAATCGTCTTCCCTGAGACGGGAAATCCGAAGAAGAGATAGTGGGCGGGGGCCCTGTTGCCACGGGATATATTGTAAAGAAATATCCCGACAGGTACGAAGAGGTTGAGAATAACCGCATTGGTCAGGACCGAGAACGGGAAATAACCCAGCGGGGTCTGCCCAAGGAGAGGCGTCACCGGGAAGAGTGGGATGAAGAGAGTGATAAAAATGAAAGCCCATGCATCCGCCCCTCCAAAGAGATTGAAATAGGCAAAGAGATAGAAAATGATGGAGAATATAACGGAGAAGATAAGGCAGAACGCAAGGAGCGGGTATCGGGCTTCGAGAAAAAAGGTCAGGTAGAGATATCCGATGGCCGGGATCCCTGTAATGATCGCGGGATACCACGTCCTGAACGGAACCCGCCTGTCCCGGTAATCAAGTACCGAGGCGTAGAGAAGCGTGACGACCATCACGAACGAGGTAAATACGAGTGGGAGTATCATCTGCTTAAAACCTCTGGCCAAATGGTATTTCTATCCTCCCCAGATCGGGAAGTGCGGTAAGTAACATCTATTATCTCCGCACCTTTAAGCTATACAAAGAGGGGCCGGTATCCCGGCATCACTATGAATCCCCGCATCGGTGGCGAATCGAGAGTAGAATTATGGAAATAGTCGGATTCCTGCAGGAAAACACGAGAAAGGGCCAGGGACGGGGCCCCTTCCATCTGAGTGACCTGATCCAGATGGTTGAAAAGCAACAGGAATCCGGGATTGGTGTGTCGGTCGGAAAGACCACGACGATATATGTCCTCTTCTCCCGGGGGGAACCTGATGGTGCGGTCGCAGTTGATGAGAAAGGAGCGTTGTTTGGTGATAAAGCAGTACTCCTTCTGAAAGGCGGCGAGTTGTTCGAGTTCTTTACAATTGATCCTGAGGATATCGACGGTGTAGTACTGGGATGCCGTATCTTCCAGAAAGGACATATCAAGAAGACGATGATGCCGAATATTCCCCGGATCATAAACAGGAACGAGGGAATGGGCCAGTTTATTATGACGGTGCACAGCAGCGGGGTTCCCCAGTCGGGAATTCATGTATCCCTCCGCAGGCGTGGCCAGATTGTTGGAAGTGATGTGACCACCGGGGAGGGGAAAGCATACTTCAAGATACTTTTCGGTTCATACTCGTGTGCGATCCTTGACCGGGACCACAAGATAAGGACATTCCAGTTTGAATTCAACCGATCCGGCTACGAACTCCGTGTTGATCTGGGAGATTGACCGGAAAACCAGGATCAGCTGCCTTTTCCGCTCTTATAAAACCAGTCCGACAAAGAGGGATCGGTAACGAAGACCCATGATCTATATAGTGACAGGATTTTTCAGGAGAAGTGATTCAGTGTCAGGAATTTTTATTCCCCTCTATAACGGAATAATTGGACCATCGATCCAGGAAACGAAGGGCAGGAAGAGCGAAGGATACCTGTCAGAACGACCTGATGAGTAACGGGATATGCAAAAAACTGATTATTTTATATGCATTTCCCGCTTGAACCCCTCGACATTCTTCGTGAGATCCTCAAGCTCATTGTCGGTAATCGAGATGCGGTTCGCCATCCCGTCGCTCTCGTTAAGTAACTGTCGGATCCTTACATACATCACGTACATGACGAACGCCTGGATGGCGATTACGATCCCGAATATTATGAGAATATACACGACATAATCGGGGGTCATGTCTTGCTCCTGAAGAGAACCCGTGCGAACCGGTCGATGAATCCGTCCTGCGTCACCTCGCCTTTCATCGGTTCCTTAAATGCGACCCCGGCCAGTTCTGCGGCAATTCGTTTTATCGCAATCGATGAACCCGATTCAGGGAATTTAATGACAACAGGGGTCTTGGAAGCAGCAGCCCTGCGGACATTCGGGTCTTCGGGTATGGTCCCGATGACCTTTACGCCGAGTACCCGCTCCATCTTCTGACTGATAAGATCCGAACGATCGGGGCCTGCCCGGTTGAGGATCGCCCCGAGGACATGGCCGCCTACCACTTCCGTAAGAATTTTAATTTTCAGGGAATCGACAATCGAGGCAAGCTCAGGGTTAACCACGAGAATAACCTGATCTGCAATCGCGAGAGGGATCACCCCGTCCCTGCTGATCCCCGCCGGGGCATCGATGAGCAGGAATTCACACCGATCGACGAGGTCCTTCATCACATCACGGAGATTCTCCGGATCCGCCTGCTGGAATCCCTGGAGAGAGATGCCGCTGGGGATAACCTTGACACCGCCGGGCCCCTCATAAATGGCATCCTTGACATTGGCCTTACCGGCAAGCACCTCGTGAAGTGTGACGGGAACATCCTCGAGACCTAAAATAAGACCGAGGTTCGCCATCCCGATATCGGCATCCATTATAAAAGTTTCTTTTCCAAGCAGCGCAAGAGATGTCCCCAGATTCACGGTCAGCGTGGTCTTCCCGGTGCCACCTTTCCCCGATGCCAGCGTATATACCTGAACCATTTAACCCCGCACCATCAGATCCTTCCCATTCTAAGATCTATATCCACAGACTCAATATAATTTTTACATCATCTTCAACATTTGCCCTCCATTCGGGAGAGGGATCCCGATCTGGATGAACGATTCCGATGAGAGGGATGCCATAATAGTCGATCGGAAATACCTGCGCAGTGCTGCTGCGCTCAATCCCGGAAGAGGTTATCGTCTTATAGAGCGCCGCCTCCTCATGTGGATCGGATCGTGTCGAGGCGACTGCAAGTCCGTCGGTTGTTGCGACGGTGATCGATGCGAGTGAATATCGCTCCGCAACTGACCGTAACGCTACTGTGAAATATGGATCGAGTCCCGATACTGCCGAAGATCCGGGTGCCGCGGATGGGCCGTGGAGCAGGGCATCCCTGGTCTTCTTCCGGTGCGCGATTTGTGCATTTCTCTTTTTACGGATGTACAGGGCGATCCAGATGAGGAACGCGATTGCGACGAGCCCGATGATGAGTATCAGGGAGAGGTCAGCCAGATTAAGCCCCCCCTCCGCCAAGACTGGATTTAAAACCATTCCTCCCCCGTCATTTCATGAGCAGATAGTCAAGATGCAGCTGCCTGATAGTGTTCCTGCAGTTGTCCCTGATCTTTTCAGTCATGCTCTCCAGGTCTATTGAATCGAGGGCATCAAGGTCGGAAACGGCAGTTCCTGGCATCCCGTCCTCTGCCGGACCTGGCTGGACATCCTGGGCAGGTTTCTGGCCCCGCATTTCTCCTGCGGTTTTGTGACTCCCGGGTGGTTGCCCGATTGGCCGTTCCTCCTCCGGGTGCGGCTTTCTTTCGCGGGTATGTTTCTTCCCACCCGCGGGTTCAGTTACCCGCGCATTCTGGTTGAATTCGGTTGCCAGCTTGAGTTGTGCCGGACTCAGCAGAGAGAGTGCGGCGTCGATCTCCCTGTCACTATGTGCCAGAATCTCCTCTACAGCCGTGTTTCCTGATTTGTGCCCGAGTGTTGCAAGCACAACTCTTCCGTCCTTAGTGACAACCGAGCCGGCGTGTCCTTCAAGGGTAAAAGTGCAGGACCCGGAAAAAGCGGTTTTCCCAAGGTTCTCCAAGAGTTCCGACATCCTGATATTTTTCATTACTGAATGGAATGTCCCTCTTGGGAGTTGCATAGGTAGAGGTACTTGTTCATTTTATAAGTCTTTTGCCCCGTAACAGGGCTGATTCCAGCGGGATATGGATTTAAAATCCCCATGCCGGAGACCTGCATAATTTTTCCGGCTGGAACGTTCCAACACAGGATGCAGGTGTCATCCGGGCAATAAAATTTTTATTCTCATCAGGAAAGATAGTTTTATATATTGATATTTTTGGGAGAGGGTCAAGATGCTCAAACAGGTGCTCGGTGAATTTCTGAAGATTGAAGGGGTGAATGCAGCGGTTGTTGTCGGGAGGGATGGTTTTGTTATCGAGAGTGCAGTGTCCGGTAAAGTCGATATCGATGCGCTCGGTGCGATGGCATCCACTGGGATGGGGACTGCAGAAGCAATGGGGAAGGAGCTCCAGAAAGGAGAGCTCCAGCAGATGCTTGTCGAGCTGGAGAAAGGCCCCATTATCCTCTCGCCGCTCTCAGCCGATGAGTTGATCGCAATTGTCGCCGATACAACCGCGAATACAGGAAGAATCCGATACGACCTGAAAAAGAATAAAGAACGGTTGATTGCTGCTCTTTAATTCATATGCACCAAGAAAACAGTGTACAAATAAGTGGACAACTACAATTCAGCACTGACGGGAGAAGGAGGGAATAAAAGTGGGAGATGAGCAACCGCCACGGGTGGGGATGGGACCGGATGCGCTCGATATCCGGACACTTGAAAAGATCCTGGATCTTCCCGGGGTGATCGCGGTATCCGCCTTTTTCGAAGGTTTTGCAGTACAATCGCTTGGCACTGCTGATTTTGACATGGTGGCGGCGATGGCTGAGGATCTCCTCAGGGCAGGGATGAAAACAGCTTCGAATATGAAGATTGGCCTGTTCAATCAGATTATTCTTGAAACCAGCGCAGGAAAATTTATTATCGCACCTTATGGTGATCTATTCCTGTGTATCTACACAGGTGTCGATGCGAACCTTGGATTGATCAGGGTGTCGCTCAAGAGTATCCAGAATGCATTACATTAATGCAAACCATCAAATGAGATAATCGTCCTCAGTATATAAGCGGGACGCACAAGGGCAGATGTCCGAATGGGTAACACTACAAAGAACGAAAAGAAGGAACCGGGGTTCTTCAAGAGGCTGATCAAGAGTGGGAAAGAGGCGGATCCACCGCCGATCAAGCGAAAACCACTTCCTGATATCGATCAGGAGATCGAGAACCTCGCCGATCTCATCGGGAGGACGAATGATGAAGGGAACAAAGAGGGCGTGGTCTCCGATCTTGTACTGAAAGAGAGTCCTCCCGGGTCGGTACCTGCCGGGCCTGAAACCAGGATCCTGTCCCCGGAGACGACCAAAACTGTCCAGGTAAGTAAGGAGAATCAGGATGAACCTGCAGGGACCAAAAGTGTCCTCATGCCCGGCATCGGCCCCAAGGAGATCGTCGTCGCAAGAAAGATACCGAAGGCACAGTGGTCTGAGAGCGGCCCCGAACCGGACGAGCATATTGTCAATGTAGACCAGGTCAAGGATCTCTCCGGTCTCATCCTCCCCAAGGGGGCGACGTTCCAGGTCGATGAGGTCAAACTCCATAAGCCGAGTGCGAACCTTGCCTCTTCTGCGGTCATTCCTGCAGAGATGGATGAGATCTGGAAGAAAGGCCTTCCGACTGGTGGTGTCAAGGACATCAATCTCGATACCGAAGAGGCAGGAACTGCTGGAAAGGAGGGAGTCTTCAAGAAATTCAGCCTGTCCAAGATCATTCACCACAAGGCTGAAGAGTATGATCCAAGAATTCACGGTCCTCTTGTCGACCTCACATTCCGCCCGCGACCCGGGGTTGAAGAGCTTGAAGTCTACCCGGTGAATGAACCCTTTGCATACGTCCGGATCACCTATGATCATAACTCACATGAATCCACCTACGAGGTTCTCGAACCCGTTCTCTCACCAGCCGAGCTTGATCTCCTTTCAGAACTCAAAGAACGCATTTTCGAGAGGCTCGATATAAATTCGAGAGATATTGTACCCGAATTTGCAAAGACGACTCTCCGACAGGTAACCGACGAGATTATTGCGGACTACGGACTCACGCTCACTCCGGTCCAGCACCAGAAGATTCTTTATAACATGTACAAGGAATTCCTGGGCCAGGGACTTATAGACCCCGTGATGCATGACAAATACATCGAGGATATCTCATGCGACGGAGTCAATTGTATCATTTTCGTGTATCATTCCCGGTTTGAGTCGATGAAGACGAACATCATGTTCACCGAGGCGCAGGACCTCGATTCCTATGTCACGAAACTCGCCCAGAGGGCCGGGAAGTACATCTCTATCGCAGAGCCGATGCTCGACGCGACCATGAGCGACGGGTCTCGTATCCAGATGACACTGGGCCAGGAGGTGACTGCGCACGGATCGACATTTACGGTCAGGAAATTCAGGGAGGAGCCCATCACCCCGACCGACCTGATCGACTGGGGGACGTTCTCACCGCTCTCGATCGCCTTCCTCTGGCTTGCGATCGAGGCAGGGAAATCGTGCATTTTTGCCGGAGGGACTGCTTCGGGGAAGACGACCTCGTTGAACGCAGTCTCGCTGTTCATTCCGCCTCTCGCAAAGATCGTCACCCTTGAGGATACAAGGGAACTTAAACTCCCGCATTCGAACTGGATCCCCAGTGTGACCCGTGCCTCTTTCGACACGGAGGGGAAGGGGGAGATCGATATGTACGAGCTCCTCAAGGCTGCCCTGCGGCAGAGGCCGGAGTACATCCTTGTTGGTGAAGTGAGGGGCCGGGAGGCTCTCACGCTCTTCCAGGCGATGAGCACCGGGCACGTCACCTATTCGACCATCCATGCAGACTCGGTTGCCAGCATGGTGCACAGGCTTGAAAACCCTCCACTGGATGTCCCGAGGAACATGCTCTCAGCACTGGACCTCGTCTCAGTTCAGGTGCAGGTCCGGGTCGGAGGGCAGCGTATCAGGAGAAACAAGCAGATAATCGAGATCCTGGACATAGACCCCCGCACGAACGAACTCATTACCAATGAAGTGTTCCGGTGGCGCCAGGTCTCTGATGAGATAAGTTACTCCGGCAAGTCATTCATCCTGGAAGAGATCATGGAAGCCCGCGGGTGGAACGAGGACCGGGTCAGGGAAGAGTTGAAAAGACGCCAGGAGGTCCTTGAATGGATGCGTCTGAAAAAGATCAGGCATTTCCGTGATGTCTCAAAGATCCTTGTATCGTATTTCAGGGACCCGGAGGCTGTGATCACGAAGGTAAGGACAGAACTTTATGAACAGTTATGAGCGGTTCTGCTTCAACCTGCTGGGCGACCGGGTAAAGTCGAAGAGGGACAAATACGCCTCCCTGCGGAACGATATACTTTCTGCCCGGATCCGCACTCCGTTTGAGGTCTATCTTTCGACGGCCCTGGTAAGCTCGATCATCGTGGGACTGATCAGTGCCGTTGTTATCGGCGCGTTCACGTTTTTATTAAACCTCACGAAGATGGTTACCTACAGGGGAGCCGTTCCGGATTTCCTCATCCCGCTTTCACAGCACAGCCTCATTTTAGGAACCATCGCCGTGACTATCATCTCCCTGATTGTATTCGGCGGAGTCACTTACCTGATCTTCATATTGTACCCCTCCATCGTGGCCGGTGGCCGTAAGAGGAATATCGACGCCACTCTTCCGTACGCCATCAACTACATCACGGCAATGTCTACCGCAGGTATTCCCCCGGCGGAGGTCTTCCGGCAGCTCGCCAGCAGTACCATATACGGTGAGAGCTCGGTTGAAGCGAGGTACATCACCCGTGAGATCGACATGTTCGGCAAAGACCTAATCGATGCACTCAGGATTACCTCGACCTCCACCCCAAGTCTCCGGATGAAGGAGTTCATCCAGGGCACAATGGGGAGCATCGCGAGCGGAAGTAACCTTACCACGTATTTCCGG
>JAJRBP010000146.1 GCA_028679405.1 Methanoregulaceae archaeon
CCAGTACTTTTTTTCCTGACCACCCTGAGCTCACCGAGCGTAGCTTCGGGATTCCGCTTCAGGTACGACGCAACCGCAGGTTCGTGGAGCAGGGTGCACCTGCTACAGTTCCAGACCTGTCCACCCCCCGAACTCTCGACCCACTGCCCAAGGTCCTCCTCGCGGCAGGGATAGAACGGGCAGTAACAGTAATCGCACCTCTGACCCTCGAAGTGGCAGGGATAATACGGACAGCCCTCCGGGTTCCACTCCACCCAGTGCTCCCCCCCGAACCTGGAGAAGACAAAGAGTCCCGGCCTGCGACGTTCAGCCTTCCCGCCGCTCCGCTTCACCGACTCAGGAATACCGTGAAGAATGCATGCCCGGATCCGGTCCCCCACCGCTGTCCCAGGGCCTCCTTCCTCGTGAACCGCCTGTCCCTCGCTCGCGACGATGACATCTCCCTGCAGGGACTTGTCTTCGGCAATTCCCATCTTCACGAGAGCTGCGGTCATTGAACGGCCGGCGGTGAGGATTCCTCCGAGGAGTGCCCCGTCAGAGAGACCCCCGCCGCTGAACACCAGCGCAGTTATCCGTCCTTCCTTGCCGTTTCCGATGTCGGCCGCGAGAAAAACAGTCACGAAATCATATTGGAAGATACAGAGCCGTCCCCGGCCGCCCTTCACCAGCAATCCGAAGTATTGGGAGGAGACCCCGTGCGCCGCTGCAACAAGCGATATCTGCCGGGCCGGATCAGCCGGATCATCTCCGCCGGCCTGGTGCAGGAAGACCGTGGTTACGTCCCGGATACCACCGGAAGACCCGGTACTCGCAGCCCTGAATGCCCCGCGAAGAAAGAGGGTTTCCTGATCGATGTAGTATCTCATGGGGCAAGTTTTTCTGACGAACGGGCGGAATATTCCCCCTTTATTCCTGTCTCCCTGCTCAGGCGACCGTGTACCTTACCCTGTCCTTGAGCTCCTGCTGCTTCCCTGCATTCCAGCCCGAGACGTCCTGGAGGTAGCCGGTCACGCGGCTGATCTGGACCACATCATGCGATCCACACTCAGGACAGACTGCAACACCGCAGAGCGGACAGTATTCTATGCCAGAGACGATCTCGTGCGAGCAGTGACAGTGGTCGAGCGGGCACATGATCTCGAGGTGGACCTCTCCGCACACCGGGCATGGCGTCTCATCAACGACCAGGTGGCACGTGTAACACTTGTACCGTCTCTCCCCCTCGGGGATATCCTCGAGTCTCCGGTACTTTTCTGCAATTCTCCGCTGATCGGCGGTCCATTCCATACTAGAAGATAGCAGCGTTTGTTTTTAATGATTTTGACGATATTATGGTCCGCCTCAGTTCACTCATAGGGTTCATCACCGTTTCAGCCTTTACATTTCATCATCGGCGGACTACTGAATACTGCTTTGCAGCCCCTACCGGGTCAGGGGCTGCGTAAATGCTCCTCCCCACGATAATCCCGTCGGCCAGCCCTGCAGTCTCCTGCAGGGACCCCCCCTGCGCTCCAATCCCCGGGGAAAGGATCTTCCGCCGGCCGACAATCTCCCTGTACACGCGGATACGTTCCGGCCTTGTCGCCGGCGCAATGATTCCGTCAGCGCCGCATCCGACAGCCGTCCTCGCGATCCGCTCGCCGGTCCCTTCATGGAAGAACTCCAATGCTCCGGGGTGGCTCATCTCTGCAACCACGTAACATTCTCCGCCATGGTCGTGAGCAGTCTCGGTACATGCACGGATCGCATCCGCGCCGGTAAAGCCGTGGCAGATTATCCCGCTGTACCCTGCGGAAAAGACCGCCCCGGCGATCGACCTGTTCGTCTCCGGAATGTCGGCTACCTTGAAATCCGCGATAAGGGGGAGGCCGGTACCGGAAAGACGGTTTGAAATATCGAGGCCCGCCCGGAGGACGAGGGGATACCCCACCTTCAGTGCATCGAGGTATGGCGTGCACCGGGTTGCGAGGTCCACTGCTTCATCACCGCTGGTGAGATCGAGGGCGAGGATCAGCTCGGTCATGACCCGATCCTCTCCATCACGGCAGCGACAAGGAGGGGGAGCGTGATGGTTGCGTCTCCATATACCGTCACCGATTCCGCTCCCTCCGATATCTTCCCCCACGACTTTGCCTCGTCGAGGGTGGCCCCCGAGAGACCTCCGAGGTCCGGGCGGTCCCCGGTAAGCTGGACGGCATAGTCGAATCCTTTCGGCGTCATGAGCATGCTCTGGAGAATAAAATTCTTCGGAACGCCACCTCCGACAAGGAGCGCCCCCGAACGTTCCGCTGTAAAACAGCGGTCGAGCAGCGACTGCATATCGGAGAACGCATCCACGGTAAGCCGGTTCGTCTGGGAGAAGAGCCAGAACTGGAGGCCGATCATCGAATCTGAAAGTGCAGGGCAATACACCGGGACCCCTTTCTCGGCCGCGGCAGCAAGGATGCCGCTTTTGCACCGGAGCCCGATGTGACGCAGGAGGGCCGCGATACCGACGGGCGACTCCTTCCCGACCCCTGAGAAAACCTCCTGCATGAATTCCTCGAACTTTTCAAAGGCCTCGTTCGGGAGATACACGTCGTAGATCCGGTTGATCTCCCCATGCCGGAGTTCAATGTCGGAGCAGATCGCACTCCCGTGATAGTGGTGGCACCCGATGGACTCGATAATGTCGTGGGTGAGGTTCGCCCCCGTGGAGACGAGGACGTCGATCCGGCCGCTGCGGATCAGGTCGGATACTATTCCCCCCATCCCTGC
>JAJRBP010000271.1 GCA_028679405.1 Methanoregulaceae archaeon
ACCTCGTTGATAAACGACCTTACTGCAGAGTCCACGATAAAATGGGTCCGTATCCCGGCATCGTTCAGGATTTTTATGGTGATCCGGCCCTGGTCCCGTGGACGTACTTCGGTTGCGAAGACCTCGAATTCGCGACCTTCCCGCTTTGCATTGAGGATGCACGCGAGTGCCGCCTCCGAGTTGCAGTGCGTCATGAGGACGTCGCCGTCCCTGATATGCCCTGCTCCGATCCGACCTATCTGTTCAACTGCGTGAAGAGAAGACCCGATGAACGCTGCACATTTCTCTTCGAGGATCGTTCTCGCTTCATCGACGTTCTTTGCACCCCGGAGAGAGGAAGTAACCATGTGGACCGCGTTCGGCAGCGACACTGCGGTCGGCCTCGTTGCAGTGAGTACAGAGGCTGCATCCAGCACGCCCCGCCTGAAGGATTCGAGGTCTTTTGCAGGAAGATCCCTTGCATGCTCCTGTAAGGCCAGTACCGCTGCCCGGGCGATCCGCCCGGCTCCCCTGATCTCCATGCTCTTTATCTTGGATGCGGTATCAGCTAGCATCGGAAGCTCCATTGATTCAAGGATTATGAACTAAATAGAGCTTATGGGGGAGAGGGATCTGGTGAGTTCGGTCGCGGTGATCTTCGACAGCGCGGGGACGCTTCTCAATACCTACCGGATTGCCAAGGATATCAGGAAAGGGAAACTTATGCCGGGCGTGGAGACAACGATGCTCACGTTCGCTTCCCCCGACAGGGTTCTCGTGGTGGTCCATATCCACTCGCAGGAGATGATCGATGCACCCCCGGAGATGCTCCTCTCCGAGTACCTGGTCAGGAACCGGATCGGTTTCGGGGTGAGCTGCACGAGGAAGATCACCACTGCAGACGAGATAGGGGACATCCTCTACCACGACAGGCATGCACATATCAGCGACCTGCAGGAGTGTATCCGCAATGTCTGGTCGGTTTGCCGCAAGGAATCGGTGATCACGATAAACAGCGGGGTCATCATCAATATGGCACTCCCGGGGATCGAATTTACCGTCACGACGGGGGGAAGCCCGTTCCCGGGGGCGAAGGATACCGTAACCCTTCTCCACCAGATGGGAATAGCGACCTATATCGCCTCCGGGGACCGGGTGACGAAACTCGAGCGGATGGCTGACTTCCTCGGGATACCGAGGGACAGGGTAAACGGGTTTGCGACACCGGCGATCAAGGCCCAGATCGTTGCCGACCTGAAGTGCGAATACGATACAGTGGTCATGGTAGGCGACAGTATCAACGATCTCTGTGCTATGAGGGCGGCGGATGTCTCGATCCTCTCGCTCGAACAGGGAGGGGAGAGACCGGAGGAACTCAGCATAGCCTCTGATTTCGTAATAAGGGATGTCAGGGAGGTCGCCGGGATCGTAAAGGAATTGAAGGAGACAGGAGGAGATCCTGGCGAGGGTTCACCGGTGCGATGCGGGGTCGCTGACAACTGCAGAAATAGTGCCCCAAGGAAATGAACGGGCACGAAAAGCCGATATCCTTTCATATAAGGGAGGACCGGATCCGGGCGATCAGGATTCCCCACCTCCGAATCTTTTATTTGTTCGTATTTTCGCATGATTGCCGGGTCCTTTAAATGATCGGTCCGGAAAATTTGCCGCGAAAGGAACAGTGCCTGGTCACCCCCGGACTTTCCATCCCTTTTATGCCGGTTGGTATAGAGTCAACCGGGTGTCGGGCGGTCGAAAGATCGGATCTTATCGTCCTATGATTTCTGTCCCATGATCTGAACAGTACTTTTCAGCTATGCGCCTTTATATGGCGGAAGGGTTTAACAAGTAATTGAATTCAATCGGGATCGGAGCGGAATTCACAATGTTATCCGCTCTTAGGCAATTTAACAAAAAGTAATATGTCACAACTGCCACATTAGGTATTACGAGGAGGAGAATGACCCCACTGATCACCGTTCAGAACCTATCAATGCAGTTCGACGGGAAACCCGTCCTGAAAGATCTGAATTTCGAGATCGCGGAGGGGGAGATCCTGGGCATCATAGGTCGGAGCGGTGCAGGGAAGACTGTTCTGATGCACCTGATGAGGGGTGTGGAGCAGTCTCCTACCGCCGGGCATATCTTTTATCATATCGCTGCCTGTGATGCCTGCGACTACCTTGATGTCCCCAGTTCCGCAGGGAAACCATGCAAGTGCGGAGGTACCCTGCGGCCTGTGGACGTGGACCTCTGGGACGAGAAGAACGAGAAGATGAAGCGGAGGATCATGAACCGGACCGCGATCATGTTCCAGCGATCCTTTGCCCTCTATGGAAACGACCGGGTGATCGAGAACGTTCTTCATGCCCTCGATGACATCGATTACCCGCAGGAGAAGTCGATCAACAGGGCCGCGGATCTCCTCGACCAGGTCAGGCTCTCCCACCGGATGATGCACATCGCCAGGGACCTTTCAGGCGGGGAGAAACAGCGGGTCGTGCTTGCACGCCAGCTCGCAAAAGAGCCCTTCACCCTTTTTGCGGATGAACCAACAGGAACCCTGGACCCTGAGACCGCGAAGATCGTCCACGGCATGCTGATCGAAGCTGCCGAGAAGGAGCACATGGGGATGGTGGTCACCTCGCACTTCTCGCAGGTGATCGAGGACGTTGCAGACCGTGCAATGCTCCTTGAAAATGGGGAGATCGCACAGATCGGATCACCGGCCGAGGTTATCCACCGGTTCATGA
>JAJRBP010000046.1 GCA_028679405.1 Methanoregulaceae archaeon
AAGAAGATGAGGTAGATGAAGGGCGCGGCCAGGAAGACCGTGTCTCCCATCAGGGACCCGGAGAAAGACTCGTAGAGCGCGATGACCGAGAGGGCCGGGATTACCGCGTACTTGAGCGCCTGGAACGCGATCCTCCGCGGGGTGATCCCGGGGTTTGCGAGCGGGGAGCGGGTCGCATATACCCACAGGACGATGCAGAGCACTCCGAGAAGGAACATGTCGGCCTGGAAGATTGCCGCTGCGGCAGGGTTTGCATACGTGTTGTCGATCTGGCTTGCGAACGGGACGGAGACGAGCGTCATCAGAAAGACCATCAGGACATAGCAGAACGGGCGGTCCACCGAGGTGATATTCCGGTAGATCTGGTAGATGAAGAACCAGAGCATCGCAAGGACCAGGAACGCGATGACAAAGCCGATCACGTCGATGCCGATCCTTTCGAAAAGGACGACGAGAAACTCTCCTCCCTGGATCTCCTTCTCAGGCGGGAGCAGGATGTTCCTTGCGAGGAGCGTCATCGTGAACGCGAATATGCCGTTCGTGATCCGTTCGATATTCGTCTTCGAGACGAAGCCCTCAGTGTCGGCGTCCCTCATGGATGGATGGAGGTTCGACATCCCCGCGTATATGTCCAGCGGAAACATCCCGGAACACCGTGTCATCCGGGCACCCGGCGGTGTACCACCTCCCGGGGATCCATCAGAGGTGAGGCGGCGGCGGGAAGCGGGAGTATTCAGAAGAAGCCCTGCTCTCTCTTCTCCCACCGTGACTTCCCGCGCGAGACGAAGAACCAGGCGGGGAACAGCAGGAGCAGGGAGACGAATGCGTACCGCGGGTCCGTGAACACGAGAGCCGAAAGCGCTGTCACGACCACCCCGACAAGGACCAGGTACGTAAGGAGCACCCTGGCGTCGTAGACCAGCACCGCGGGGGAGAGCCCGGTCAGCCAGATGGTCACCCCGAGCGCGTAGAACGAGACCGGGAGGCAGATCGCGACGGAGGGAACGAGGTAGTCCGCCTTCCCCGCGAGGGCTGCGACGGAGGCGATGAAAACCGCGGGTATCACCTGGAGCAGGGTGAACGTGGAGACCTTGCTGGTAATGAGGTCCCCGACCCCGATCGGCAGGCAGGAGTATGCGCCGAAGGTATCGAACGTGGTGAGCCAGGTATACATCGTCGCTGCGATGATCCCGGTGAGGACCGCGAAGGTGAACATCGTCCCCTGCGGGGGGAGATAGCCCCCGAGGAGCGACATGAAGAACCAGATCAGGACCAGGGGGATGAGAAACGAAAACAGTGTCTGGCCGACGGCGCCGCCGCTCCGGTACAGGTCAACAAGGTCCTTCGCGGCGAGCGGCGGGAACGGGAAGAACGACAGGCGCCTGGTCAGCGGGGTGAGCACATCGCGGTACGTCCTCGCGGACCCGGTCGCGTCAGGCGAGAAGAGCGCGACCGAGACCCAGAAGAGAAGCGCGATACCGGCACAGTTCAGGAGAAGGACCTGCCACGAGAATTCCCGAAACAGGACCAGGGGCGGGAAGAGGAATGCGGGGTTCACCCCTGACACGAGCGCGAAGGCCGCCCATGCGATTGCAAAGACCGCGAGGACCGCCGCAAGCACGGACTTCGAGCGTTCGTAGACCGTCGAAAGGAAAAATACGAGCGAGAGTCCGGAGAGGAACGAGAGCGAGAGGGTGAGGAGCAGAAGGAGGGGCAGCGTGACCGGGACACCGGTGAACGGCGAGGCGAGAAGGAAACCGAGCGCGAACGGGAGCACCCAGAGGAAAAAGTAATACACCGTGTCCTTGACCACGAAATTCGCAAAGATGAACCGTTCGGTGAGCGGGAGGCTCCGGGCGGAGTACGAGAGGAGGCTCGCCTGCCCGAAACGGCGGTTCATCACCTCGGCACCGAGCAGCCCGAACGCACCCACCATCAGGCCCAGGAGGAGGAAGTTCGAGTGGACCAGGAGCGCGATATTCCCGGGCGGGAGCGCCGAGCGGATCAGGGGGAGCAGGAACGATCCCATGAACGCGATGCCAAAGATCATGACCGGGAAGAGCGCGAAGCTCACGCTCCCGAACATCGTGGAGTGGACCCGCCACTCCTCCTTCATCATCGCAACGAAAAGCTCAGGCATCATTCGCCCTTCCTGACCAGCCCGAGAAAGAAGTCGTCGAGGTGACGGCCCGTCGCGGTGATCTCCGCGACCTGCCCGGCATGGAGGAGCTTTCCCCGGTGGAGGATTGCAAACTCCTGGCAGATCTCCTCTGCAACCCCGAGAAGGTGGGTCGAGAGGAATATCGTGTTCCCCTGCCTGACATAGTCAACGAGGAAGTCCTTGACGACCCGCTGCATGATCGGGTCGAAGTTGATCAGCGGCTCGTCGATGAGGGCGAGGACCGGCCGGTGGATGAATGCCTGGGCGAACATCAGCTTCTGGCGTGTGCCGCGGGAGAGGTCCTTGCAGAGCACGTCTTTCTTATCCCCGAATTCCAGGAAATCGAACCACCAGGCCATCCTCTCCCCGATGTCCGGGATCTTCCGGATCGCCCCGACGAACTTCAGGTACTCGGTCGCGGTCAGGAAACTGGGCGGCGTCTCCTGCTCGGGGATGATCCCCACCTGCCTGCGTACCCCGACGGGGTCGGATGCAACGTCGATCCCGAGGACTTTTGCCGTACCGCTGTCGGGCCGCACCTGGCCGGTCAGGACCCGGATCGTGGTCGTCTTTCCGGAGCCGTTCGGCCCGAGCAGTCCGAAGAGGGTCCCCTCCCTGACCCGGAGCGTGAGCTCGTCGACCGCCGTCGTCTCACCGTACACTTTTTTCACGTGATCTGTCTCGATAACCGGATTCACGGGATGCCTCCCCCGGAATTCTAAGAGATGATATCAGGTTATTTTTATAAATC
>JAJRBP010000181.1 GCA_028679405.1 Methanoregulaceae archaeon
CCCGCTCCCGTGCCGAGGACCCGCCGGAGGGATGCGCCCGTGGTACCCAGCACGCCGGCGGCGAGTATCAGGTGATTCCGGAGGTCCACTCCACCGGCCCGGACCGGGCCCGGCTTCAGTCTCATGGGAGAAGAGATGGAGGTTAATTGTAATTATTAATTCTCCGCGAGGCGAACAGTACCGACGTATGGTGAGACTTGCAGTGCTGGGTGCCGGCAGGATCGGCGGGGAGGTCGCATACCTCTCCTCCGTTCTCTCGCTCGTGGACGAACTCGTCATCTATGATGCCAACAAGCCCTTCCTGCATTCGCAGGTCCTCGACCTGCAGCACACCGGGCTGGACATCCCGATCAGCACCGATCCCTGGGAGGCGAGCAGGGCCGACATCTGCGTGTTCTCGGCCGGTATCCCGAGGACCCCGGCCATCCGGACAAGGGCCGACCTGCTCGGGGCAAACCTTCCGGTCGCGACCGAGTGCTCAAAGCCCCTGTCGCGGTTCGGCGGGGTCCTCATCACGGTCACCAACCCGATGGACGCGAACAACTACTACCTCTGCCGCCACAACCGCCTGGACCGGTCGAAGTGCATAGGTTTCGGCGGCCAGGTCGACAGCGCCCGCTTCAGGCTCGCCCTCGGCAGGCACAGGATCGGCGGGGAGGCCTGGGTGCTCGGCGACCACGGGGAGCACCAGGTCCCCGTCTTCTCGCGGCTTTCGGTCCCGGTCCCGGTCCCCGACCGGGAGGAGATCCTCGCCGGCCTCCGCAGGGCGAGCATGGAAGTGATCGAGGGCAAGGGCGGGACAGTATTCGGGCCGGCATACCATATCGCGCGGCTGATCCGGATGGTGGTGAGAGACGAAAGGGAACTGGTCGCCTGCTCCTGCGTCCTCGAGGGTGAGTACGGGATGGACGGCTGCTCCCTCGGTGTCCCGGCCCGGATCGGGCGCGAAGGTATCCTCCGGATCGAGGAATGGGACCTCGACGACTGGGAGCGCCAGGGACTCGGGCGGGCAGGGGAGTTTATCCGGGACCTCTCCAGGGGCCTCCGATGACCGGGGCCGCAGCAATCGGAAATGTGTCCAGGGAAGAGAAGAGGGGCCCCACCACCCTCGACGATTTTTCCGGGGTGAAGATCGGGATAACCCAGGTGGAGTACAGCAATACCCCGGCCGGGCCGATCGTCCATATCTTCGGGAGAGACCAGGCGAGGAAAGCGGTACACCTCGAG
The DNA here is from genome assembly GCA_028679405.1 of Methanoregulaceae archaeon. GTDB lineage: Archaea > Halobacteriota > Methanomicrobia > Methanomicrobiales > Methanospirillaceae > JAJRBP01. The sequence continues at coordinate 1,228 of JAJRBP010000181.1, forward strand.
GTCACCGGTTTCCTTCCCTACTTCTACGCGCCGGTGGCACAGGCGGACGGCGCGAGCCTTCCCCCCCATGCGACGGTCGAGAAGGAGGCGGAATACCGGTCGATCCATGGCGAGCCGCTCCGCAGGATACGGACGGTAAGGCCGGGGGATGTCAGGGAGCTCCGGGAAAAGTTCCATCATTTCGAGGCCGATATCCCGTTCACTACCAGGTTCATGATCGATACCGGACTGACAGGTGGTGTCGCGGCCCCCGGCTTCTCCCCCGATGTCCGGGAGATAACGCCTGCAGAGGTAACCGCGCCCGCCCGGCTTGCGATCATCGATATCGAGTGCGAGGATTTCCGCGGATTTCCCGAGCCCGCCCGCGACGCGGTCATTGCAATCACCGCGTACGACTCCTTCGACGACAGGTATACCACGTTCCTCCTCCGGCCCGGCGACGAGGAGCCCGACCTCTCCTGCCACCGGCCCGGCGGCCTCCCGAACGGGTGTTTCTCACCTGAGAAGCACACCATCCGGGTATTCCCCGATGAGAGGGGCATGTTCGCGGCCTTCAGCGAATACATCAAAGAGACGGACCCGGATGTCCTCTCCGGCTGGAACTTCGTCGATTTCGACCTGCAGTACATACTGGGTCGGATGGAACAGCTCAGGCTCCCGACAGAGTCGCTCTCGCGCCTCCCCGGCCAGAGCGAGCGGAACGCGATCCGGGGGAGGGCGGTCTTCGACCTCCTCGAGGCGTACAAGAAGATGCAGCAGACCCAGCGGGAGTCGTACCGCCTCGATGCCGTCGCCGAGGCCGAACTCAAGGACACGAAGGTCAGGTACCGCGGGTCGATCACCACGCTCTGGAAGACACAGCCCGCGCTCCTCGTCGAGTACAACTTCAAGGATGTCGAGCTCTGCGTGGCGATCAACAACAAGATCAGGATCATCGGGTTCTACCGGGAGATCGCCAGGTACGTCGGCTGCCCGCTCGACAGGACCCTGAACTCCTCCAACGTGATTGACATCTACATCCTCCGGAAATCGCACGGGAAGTTCGTCCTCCCCTCGAAGGGGTACGTGGCCGCGAACGAGTTCGAGGGGGCGATAGTCTTCGAGCCGAGCCTCGGGGTGAAGGAGAACGTCGTCGTCCTCGACTTGAAATCACTCTACCCGATGGCGATGATGACGATCAACGCCTCTCCCGAGACAAAGGACCCGTCCGGGGAGCTGAAGGCGCCAAACGGCGTCAGGTTCGCACGCGAGCCAGACGGCCTTACGAGGAGCATCATATCCGAGCTCCTCCTCGAGCGCGATGCGAAGAAGAAGAAGCGGGACCAGTACCAGTTCGGTTCGAGGGAGTACGTGATGTACGACCTCCAGCAGAACGTGCTCAAGGTGATCATGAACACCTATTACGGCGTGAGCGGGTACACCCGGTTCCGGCTCTACGACCGCGAGATCGGGGCTGCCGTCACCTCGGTCGGCCGGGCGATCATCGAACACACGAGGACCATAATCGAGGGAGGGGGCCACCGGGTCATCTACGGGGACACCGATTCCTGCATGGTCGAACTCCAGCCGGGAGAGCTCGACCGGACCATAGAGACGGCGAGGGAGATCGAGCGGGCGGTGAACGGGAGCTACGGCGAATTCGCCCGGTCGGTCCTGTCCGCAGAGAAGCACTACTTTTCCATCAAGTTCGAGAAGGTGTACAGGCGGTTCCTCCAGGCAGGGAAGAAGAAGCGGTATGCCGGGCACCTCGTCTGGAAGGAGGGCAAGGCCGTCGACGAGATCGATATCGTCGGGTTCGAGATCAGGAGGAGCGATTACCCGCAGATCACGAAGACCGTCCAGCTGAAGGTTATCGAGATGATCCTGTACGGGGAGCCGTACGACGATATCAAACGATATCTCGGGGAGATCATCAGGAATTACCGGTCTGGAAGGTATTCGCTCGACGAGATAGGGATCCCGGGCGGTATCGGAAAGCAGCTCACCGAGTACGAGACGGACGACGCACATGTCCGGGGTGCAACGTACTCGAACAAGCACCTCGGGATGGAGTTCTCCAAGGGCTCGAAACCAAAACGGGTGTACATCAAATCGGTGAAATCGAAGTACATGCGCACCGACGTCCTCTGTTTCGAGTACGGCGACCAGGTGCCGCCCGAGTTCGTCGTCGACTACGAGATGATGCTCGATAAGACCCTGAAGCAGCCCATCTCGCGGATCATCGAGGCGCTCGGGTGGGACTGGCACGACATCGACCCGTCCAGGACGACCCTGTCGCAGTTCGGGCTTGGGTAGGGCAGGTTACACTGTTTTTATAATCCAGCCAGGTGGAATCGCCGTGTCCAATTTCTCCGGAATCCATCTTCCGGGGGTCCTAGAACCGCATGTACAGGAACTGTGGTGCTGCATCGGGTCCGAATGCCACGATGACCAGCCCGATCCCGGCCAGGCAAAGGATCCAGTACCTGTACCTCCGGGAGCTGATGTATGCGATATGGTCGAAATTCCAGATTTTCCGTGCGGATCGCATCCCGATCCTGGTCTTTAACATAAAATAAATCCCGATAACAAGCCCGAGGACACAGGAAACTATCATTAATTCGGTTCCTGATAATATCAGGTCGGGGATGAGATATTTGTTCAGGCAATAGGCTATCTGGTGGACGTCTCTCACCCGGAAGAAGATCCACCCGAGAAAGACGAGGAACTGGGTGACAATAATCGAAAGGAAGATAGTGGGATATCCTGATGGAATTCTTTCTGCCAGTCCCGCGCGCTCGCGGAAAAACCGGTGTGCGGACAGAAGTCCTCCGTGGAAAGCCCCCCATAATACGAAATTCCACGCGGCTCCGTGCCACAGGCCGGAGAGCATCCATGCGACCAACAGGTTCAGGTATGAACGGAGTCTGCCCTTCCGGTTCCCGCCGAGAGGTATGTATACGTAGTCCCTGACGATCCTCGAGAGGGTGATGTGCCAGTTCCTCCAGAACTCCGTCGGGTTGGGAGAAAAATACGGCCTGTTGAAGTTCTGAGGCAGGCTGATCCCGATGATAAGGGCTGTTCCTATCGCGATGTCGGTGTACCCCGAGAAATCGCAGAAGATCTGAAGCCCGAACGCGAATGTCCCGGCCCAGACATCGAAAGATGTCAGTGCATTGCCGATGGGGTCGGCGAAAACGAGATCAGCAAATTTTCCCAGGTTATCGGCAATGACGACCTTCTTGAAAAGTCCCCAGACAATAAGCGTCACCCCGAACTGGGCCTTTTGAGGATTGAATTCAAGACCCTTCTTCAACTGGGGGAGAAATTCCCATGCACGGACGATTGGACCTGCGATGAGTTTCGGGAAGAAGGCCATATACAGGAGGTAGTCCTGCATGGAATCCGCCGGAAGAATTCTGCCGCGGTAAATATCGACGACATAGATCAGGGCCTCGAAGGTGTAAAACGAGATGCCGATAGGGAGCAGGATCGCAAGCTCGCTGAACGGTGGAACGATGTTGAGCGAAGCAAGAAGGTAATTCAGACTTGTCGCCGCAAAATTTATGTATTTGAAATAGCCGAGTGTTCCGAGAAGAATAGTACAGGCCAGGAGGAGCCAGATTTTTTTATTTTTTGTATCTTTCGCACGGAAGATTGCAATCCCCAGGTAATAACTGCTCAGGGAAGCCACGAAGAGGAGCAGGATGAAAATATTGCTTGATATATAAAAAAAGAAATAGCTGGCAAGGAGGAGAAGGAGGTGTTGATATTTTTTTACATGGATGAGTGTCAGGCCGAGGATGACCGTAGTCAGAAACACCAGGTAAAATAGCGAATTAAATAACATCGGAACCCACAATACAATGATTGATGAATAATGAGTCCAGAAACAGATATTTATTTTTCTTAATCTGTTGCATTGTGATTCTGGTCATTTCGGGTCTGATAGCGGGAACATCTTTCCTGGTTGCTGCGGTGGAGAGAACCACGCTGATAGAGACAAAGTTCAATTTTCCTCGTTTTTTGAGTGCGACCGAGATACATGGCCCTCCTCAACTTCCAGGTGAAGTCAGGTATGTCTGGATCAAAAGTGATGAGATATCGAAGGGGGAAGGGATAAACTGGTCGAAGATCCGCAAGGGTGGGCCATACGATATCGTTGTAATCGGGGATTCATTTCTTGGTAAACCGGAAGCCGGGCATTACTTCGTGAAAAAATTTGCGATAAGGAATAATTTTTCTGTGCTGCATATCCAGACGAACTTTTTTTATTTTTGCGAAGAGAACCCCGCGATAATGCTTGGCATTCTTACAAAAAACGGTTTCCTGAAGGATGTCAAAGCAAAATACGTTATCCTCGGGTTAGCAGAGCGGGGGCTCTTTCGGCATATGTCAACTCTGCTTCAGCCTGACGGTACCTATGTGCTGCCGGGGACCAACGGATCCGGGCCAGGTAACAATGGCGGGAGGAGTCCCGGAACAAAACCCGTAAAAGGTGATACAATCGGGAAACTGTCCGCTTCCCTCGACAAGATGACCATGAGGATCGATCGGTTCTTTGAGGATGCAGGTCGTAACATCACCCTTGTAAAGACCTGGGTGAATAATGATATCCTCTCCCTTGCCGGGGAGAAGACCAATGACGGCTCGGTCCGCTTCGCGTGGCTGAACGAGTCCAGGTTTTCACACCCGGTCTATCACAAACGTCTCATCTATAATGACAAAGATCTCACGTTCCGGAACATCACGTTTCCTGAATCGGTCATAGAAATGAACGACATGTTCGATACCTATGCCCTTCAGCTCAGGAATGACAACATCACGCTTGTGTTCATTCCGGGCATCAGTGCATATTCAACGTATTATGATTATATTGAAAATCCGCCGTCTGTCAGGAACCCATTTTATAAGATTATGGATGAACTGAACAGGACATACGTGTATATCGATATGAAAAGGGTCGCTGATGAAAAACAGGCGCAGGGAGTTCATGACCTCTCAGGGGTAGGGGATTTCAGTCACTGGACCTGGCGGCTCACGGAAGATATCCCGGATTTACTACCCGGACCTGTTGGCCCGGGGAGGGATATAACGCCCACACCCACGGGCAAACGAAGCGAATATATCAACGCGGTCAAAGCATTCAGGGGAATGATCTATGAGAATGGCCGCACCGATCCCTGGGCTTTGAACAACGATGCCCGTTTGTACCTTAAAAACAACAATACTGAGCGTGCGATTGCCTGTTATCGGAAGTCCCTTGTCCTCGATCCTCACCAGCCCGATGTC
>JAJRBP010000257.1 GCA_028679405.1 Methanoregulaceae archaeon
CCCCTGTCAATTCCGGATGGCCTTCCTCCTCCGGTATTTGAAGATCTCAAACCAGAGAATGCTGATGATCCCCGCCCCTGCACATGCCACCAGATACAGGGGAGGAACCGGCGCGAACCCGAAAAGCCCCTGGAGTACCGGGACGAAGAGCACCAGGAACAGGGCGCACAATGTCCCTCCGACGACCCACCAGAGCGCCTTATTAGGAGAGCGCAATGACTGAACAGCCGTCTCTGTCCATGACCGGTTCGTGAAGATCAAACCGAGGTTTGCAATGACGATCGTGGTGAAGGTGAGGCTTCTGGCTTCCGGTTCGCCGAGCCCCCGGGACAGGGCAGTGAGATAGATAATCAGGACGACCGCCAGCACGACTCCTCCCTGCATGAGACTGATTGCCAGCGTCTCCCGGGTGAAAAGCCCTTCCTCCTTCTGCCGGGGGGGACGGGTCATCACGTTTGCTTCCTCCTTTTCCGACTCAAAGACAATCGAACAGGCGGGATCGATAATCAGTTCAAGGAATACGATTTGTACCGGGAACAGGACAAGCGGGAGGTTGAAGAGCACCGGGAGGAGCGACATCCCGGCGATGGGCACATGGATGGAAAATATATAGGCGATGGCCTTTTTCAGGTTATCAAAAATTCTCCTTCCCAGCCGTACCGCTGACACGATAGAGATGAAATTGTCATCAAGCAGCACAAGCGATGATGCTTCCCGGGCGACATCGGTACCTCTGCCACCCATTGCAATGCCAATATCAGCGGCCTTCAGTGCGGGGGCATCGTTCACCCCGTCACCCGTCATCGCCACGACCTCTCCATTGGCTTTCAGTGCGCTCACGATCCGGAGTTTCTGTTCCGGGACAACCCGTGCAAAAATAGTCACAGTTCCAATTCGCTTCCGAAGCTCATCCTCGCTCATCACCTCAAGCTCATGGCCGGTAATAATACTCTCAATTTTGGAAAATCCAATCTGCCGGGCGATATTCTGTGCAGTAAGGGGGTAATCTCCCGTGATCATGATCACCCGCATTCCGGCTGAATAACATTCTGCTACCGCATCTGCTACTCTCGGGCGTACTGGATCGGCAAACCCGATCAGTCCGAGAAATTCAAAGGTGAAGTCGTGCTGTTCGCCGGGCAGTATCGTCCGGTTAAATGTGGCCTTGGCAACACCCAGCACGCGAAATCCCTCCGACGCCATAGAGTTAACATGCACGGAAAGGTCCTTCATCATCCCGGAATCGAAATGACACAGATCGGCAACCGCCTCGGGGGCTCCTTTCGTCGCAATGATGTACTCGATGCCATCCGGAGACCTCCAGACATTTGACATGGCGAGGAGCTCGGGAGAAAGCGGGTATTCCTGCACGAGCTCCCACGTGGTATGAATGTGCTCGGTTTTTCCGAACTCCCCTTTTCCAAGCGCCACAAGCGCCTTTTCCATCGGGTCGAATGGATCCGATTTACATGCAAGGATACTGAATTCTGCAAGTTCGTGGCAGCTATCAGGGACAAGCCGCGAACCCGATGCATCGAATTCGCACATTTCACCATGGGAGAAAAATTTCCTGACCGACATCCTGTTCTGGGTCAGGGTTCCCGTCTTGTCCACGCAGAGAACCGTGGCTGAACCCAGCGTTTCTATTGCCGGTACCTGCCGGGTGAGCACATTCTTCCGGGAGATCCGCCATGCGCCAAGTGCAAGGAATACTGTCAGGACGACCGGGAACTCCTCCGGGAGAATTGCCATCGCAAGGGTCACTCCTGCCAATAACCCTTCGATCCAGTTGGACCGGGTGACGCCGTACACGACCACGATCACCACGCAGAGGAAAAGGCCTGCCACTGCAACCGACCGGACAATTTTTGAGATCTCCGTTTTCAGCCGGGTTTCACCCCGGTCAACCGTCTGGAGAACCGTCCCGATCTTCCCCATCTCTGTGTTTATCCCCGTCGACCTGACCTCGGCGAGTCCCTGTCCCTGGACAACCAGTGTACCGGAATAGACAAAGGGTTGGTCATCACCCCCGGGACGATCCGACAATGCCCCCTCTTTCCAGGAGATCTTCCTGACCGGGACCGATTCTCCGGTAAGGAGGGATTCGTCCACTGAAATATTATTCGAGGAGAGCAGGATCCCGTCGGCGGGAACACGGTCGCCTTCTGAGAGGATGAGCATATCACCGGTTACCACTTCACGACCTGGTATTCGTCTCTGTTCGCCATCACGGATCACCAGGGCACGAGGGCTGGAAAGGTTCCTGAGTGCTTCGAGCGCCCGTTCGGTTTTCTGCTCCTGATAGACCGTGATCCCGATGATGACAAGGACAAAACTCATCAGCATCATTCCCTCCTGGATATCCCCGAGTACGAAGTAGATCAGGCCGCTCGCAACAAGGAGCAGAAACATCGGTTCATGGACGACCTCAAAAATTATCCAGAGAATATTTCGTTTTTTCGTTGAGGGGAGTTCATTAAAGCCCTCAGTCCGGAGTTTTTCCGTCGCTACATTGCCGGGAAGTCCAGCAACAGAATTGAAATCGATGGATGGCATTTATTCTGATCCAGCTATTCTTCACAGGTTATCGTTCTGATGGTATAGGGTTTCCGGTGAATGTGATACGTCCAATTTTCCCGGACTGGTAAATACCAACGAATCATAAGATGTTACATCAGGCGTCTCACCTCCACCTCCTCGATCCCCTGAAGGTATAGAACGATTACCTCGTTTGGGGTGCGGTCTTCTCGATGATCGCCACTGGGACCCACGATGCAACCATCATGTTATCAAAACGCTGGGTTGCTCTGAACAATAGCGAAACAAATGTAAAAGGGAGATAAACATCGGTCCCCACGCAATATGATCACCATTTAAATGATACGAAGGAAAATCCATATTCAATGCCGGGAGAGC
>JAJRBP010000261.1 GCA_028679405.1 Methanoregulaceae archaeon
TCGTCCACCGTGCCCGCAAGGTCCCAGAGCGGAACACCGGTCCAGACCCTGCCGATGTCGTCGGTATAGGTAACATTGTGCCGGCATGCAATCGCTTCCTCGAAGAGCGACTGCGGGATGACATCGATCACATCCCCCTCCATCGTGAGGTTCCAGCCCTGGTCGGGCTCAGGAAGGCCGACGAGCTCTATACTCGTGACATTCCCCACGGTCTGCCCGCTGAAGACCGAGGCCCCCTGCAGGTGGAGCGGCCAGCTCCGTTTCCCGCCGGGGGTGAGGAGCGGGAGATCGGTGCCGTTCAGCTTGTCGGCGATGATATACCCGTTGTTCCGTGCGATATCTGCGCTCGCGAGCGTGGTGCTCCAGCCGTCGTCCGAGATCACTTTTACCGAGTACCCGGCCGCGGCGAGGTCGTCGTTGAAATTGAAGTGGTCGGGCCCGGTGTCCGGGTCGTCGTCAACCATGCCGACGAGCAGCCAGAGCGGGACACCGCTCCACTCGGAGCCGTTCACGTCCGTCCAGCTCACGTTATGACCCGAACCGCTGCACGCAAGCCCCTCCTGGAAGTACGACTTCGTCACGACCTGGTCCCTGGCGCCCGAAAGGGATAGTGTCCACCCGGCCGGTTCACTCCCGGTCTGCACGATCGTAGTTACGGCCGCAGTCGCCAGCGTTTGCACCCCTGTCATATCCGTCGCGTCAGACACGCCGGCCGCGTAGAAATAGTCCACGTGGTCGCCGTTCGCGACTTCCATCACGTCCAGGCCGTCATCGTGGTTATCGTGACCATCTTTGTATACCCCGTTGACGTACGCGTACCATTTCCCTGGGGAATTGCGCAGGTAGGTGCCGACATTGTCAAGGAGGAGCACCTGGGTTTTCCCCGCCGCATAATCCTTGTCGGTCACATCATAGGTGAATCCGGCTGAGAGAGACGCTTTGTGAAGGGCGCCAAGCGGTGTCGTGTAACTGACCGTATAACTGTCGGCCAGGTGATCCGCATTATACGGTACTACCGTGAATGTCTCGCCGGGCGTGAGGATAACCGTGCCATCGTACAGTACGTCGACTGCGGCGCTCACCGTCATTCCCGCGCAGATCGTCCCGACCGAGATAACTCCCGGTACTGCGAGGCAGAGCAGTCCTGCCAGTAATAATGCTGATTTTATCTCATTCATGGTTATAACTCCTGGAATAGTCGGATAACGTCGTTGATGTTCAGGGAACCGCTCGAATCGAAGTCGAACAGTGAGACCGGTTCGTTCCCTGATACCCAGGCCATATGGTTGTAGAGGAGGACGAGGTCGTTGAAATCCAGAAACCCGTTCCCGTTCAAATCCTCGTAAAGGTGGTCGTTGTCAGGGTCGGCCGGTGCCCTGCTCTGGCCAGGGAGCGGGAGCGGGTACCTGCTCACGATCTTCACGGTATCTATGTTCTGGACAGAAAGACCAGTCGTGCTCGGCAGACCGGGCTGGTAATAATACCAGAACCCTTCCGGGTAGGCCTCGTGCATGTCCCAGAGGCCGAATACGTGGGCACCCCATGGGTTGTTTGTGGTGTCCGCGAACATCACGTTCCTCATCCCGGTCGCGTAACTCTGGTTCACATAGCCCTCGTCAGCCCTGTACCAGGTGATGACAACCGGCCCGGTCCTTGGCTGGGGAGTGTAAACGCTGGAGTAGGCGAAGGCCTTGGAAAACCCGTCCGGGGCTTCGAGCACTACGTACAGGTCGTCCGGATCCATGCCGCCGACAAGGTTGCAGAGGTCCTTTACATCAGTCCCTTTCACCGCGCCGTAGTCCTTGGTCAGGATCACAGGATCATTCTCCTGCGGGTTCCATTTGTCCGGGATGCTCGCATTCATTACCGGCCCCTGGTGGTAATAATGCGTGACCCCGTTCCCGAGGACCGGCAGGTTCTGCGCCATCCACTGGAATGAGACTGTCTGTTCAGAAAAAACCGTTTTCCCGTCTCTCGTTACGTTCATCACGGTGAGACTGGTGGTCGCGGCAGCGACTGCCGGGGCCGCTGCTAAAGCGACCATACAGAGTATCATGAGGGGTAATCTTACTCGGTATTTGTGAGAGATCATCGTGATCTCCTCACCTCCTGATAGATCGATCGGATCAGCTTCGGAGAGAGGGATAAAAGAATGATTCGGAATAAATCGAAGTTGTTAACTTAATCAAATTTACTCATAGAACGGGACCGCGAGGGTCTTTGCGAGGATTTTTCCGGAGACCTTGAACCAGTCCGGGTATTCAGCCACACCGGCCGTCCGGATTTGAACCATCTCGAATATTGTCCCCGGGGGATAGACCCTGGCAATCCCGCCGGTATCGGGCGACAGGTCAGCGACACGGACCATCGAGACGGTGACTTCACTACGGTCCGGATCGACGGTGACCCGCAGGTACCCAAGCGTTTGTTCAAGACTGTTCCGCCATTCAGGGATCTTTTCATGCGCAAGAGCGTATGCAGGACCCCCGCCTGTCCCGGCGGTCAGGTAGGTGACCCCCCCCGCCACGTCCCGTTCGTATGCGTGGACATCGCCAGAGAAGACAACCGTGACCCTGCCCCCGGCAATGGCCGGGGAGAAAGCCCCCCTGAGGTCCGGTCGTCCGCCCCAGTGTTTCGCCTCGGAGGTGTACATCGGGTGATGGAGCACCATGAAACCGGGCGATCGGTTCCCGGAGAGATCCTTCGAAAGCCAGTTGACCTGCTCGTCCATCCGTGCCCATGCCCACGTGTTGGAATCGAGAAGGGTGAAATGGGCGTCTCCGCAGTCGAAGGAGTACCACCCCTGATGCATGAAAAGTGAAGAGAACAGGGTCGAATTCTCCTCGTGGTTCCCTGGGACCGGGAAAAATGAACTGTTCGCAAGCATCCTCCCTCCTGCAGAAAAGAACCGGTCCCAGGCAAGAGGGTCCAGGCCATCGGAGGTCAGGTCTCCGGTATGGATGACGAAGAGGGGATCTTCCTCAGCGATCCTGTCGGCAACCAGGCGGTGCCGGTCGTCCTGGGTAAAGAACGGGAGCTGGTCCTGGGTATCTCCGTACACGATGAAGGTAAACTTCCCGTCAATGGGAAACGTGGTAAAATGCCCTTCCACAGCCGGATACCCCTCAACTGAGAGGGAATACTGGTACATGGTCCCGGGCTCGAGACCTGAAACGAGAAGGTGATGTTGCACCCCGGTCCCGTTATCATAGATAACATGGTCGTAGTGCGGGCTGCTCCGGAAAAAGCTCCCGTTCGCGTACGAGAGCGATCCGTTCCCGGGAGATGCGGTCCGCCACGAGAGAATGGTTGCAGTATCATTCGTTCCCGAGAGATACGGCCCCCAGAGACCGGATCCTCCCGCGGATACAGGTACAACGAGAAGAACCGCAAGGACTGCGAGCAGGGAGACCCAGGGGACCACTCGCCGCATCTTTCAGCCCCCCTCGTAGACGAGGACATCTTCCGGCGGGAAGATGGCGTTGACCCGCGTCCCCACCGGGAACACCGGAGATCCGGGAACCCGGACCGTAAGACAAACCCCACCTTCCACTGAGACCATCGAAAAGTCTTCGCATTGGAATATCCGCGAGACAAAACCCGGTAGTACGTTCATTCCAGGATCTATGGGTGGTTTAAGCCCGAGCATGATATCCTGCGCCTTTATGCAGCACGAGACCCTGCGGCCGGGAGGACTCCCGCTCCTGGATACGATCTTCACGGGACCAACCTGTATCACCGCGGATCCATTCGTGTTCTCCTCAACCGTGCCGCAGAAGATATTTTCCACACCACCATACCTGGCAGCTTCGAGCGTAGCAGGATGGGAGAAGATCTCCGGGGGCGGCCCTTCCTGCACGATATGGCCGTCGATGAGGAGCCCGGCCCTGTCCGCGAGCGCGAAGGCTTCCTCCCGTGAGTGGCTCACGAGAAGGACGGTGAGCGCCCGGTCTTCCGCAAGGTCCCGGATTATCCCGATGCATTCAGTCCGGATTGCAGGATCGAGAGCGGAAAACGGCTCGTCGAGGAGGAGAATATCGGGAGAAACTGCAAGCGCCCTGGCCAGTGCGCACCGCTGGCGTTCGCCTCCGCTCATGGTCCCGGGGAACCGGTTGCAGAGGTGCCCGATATCGAACGAGGACAGGAGGTCGCCCGCCATCCGGAGTGCCTCGGCTGCAGGTGCACCCGATACCCGCAGACCGAAAGCGACGTTTGCCAGGGCCGTCATATGGGGGAAGAGCGAGTAGTCCTGGTAGACGAGGCCGACATGCCTGCGCTCCGGCGGGAAGGGCGACGCATCTCTCCCCCGGATGCGGACCGTCCCGGCCGCGGGCGGGTGGAACCCGGCGACAAGTTCGAGGAGGACGGTCTTCCCGGAACCGGATGGTCCCATGAGGCAGTAGCACTCTCCTTCCCGGACATGGAGATTCACGTCCCTCAAAGAGAATCTCCCGAGGTGGAGGGAGATCCCCTCAAGCCCGATCATGGTCCCTCCCCATACCCCGGGTCACGAGCCCGAACCCTGCAAAAACTGCAACGAATATCAGGATCATGAGAAACGCGATACTCCTGCTCTCTGCAAGCCCGGAGGTGGTGAAACGCTGGTAGATGAGGGTCGAGACCACCATCGGGAAGTATGCGATGATCACGACCGCCGCGAACTCGCCGACAGCCCGCCCCCATGCGAGCAGCGCGCCCGACCAGATATGGCGGTAGGAAAGCGGAAGCGTCACCCGGAAAAACGTCTGGAAACGGCTTGCTCCCAGGGACCGTGCCACGTTCTCGAGGTGAACCGGGACCTTTGCGAACCCTTCCCTTACTGCCCGTACGTAGTAGGGGATGGAGACAAAGACCATGGCCACGACTATCCCCGGAAACGCATCCTCGAAGAAGATCCCGGCAGATGCAAGCGGGCCACCGATCAGGCCCCTGGTGGAGAAGAGGAGGTACACCAGGATCCCTGCGACGGTATGGGGGAGAATCAGCGGGATGTCGATGAGGGTCCCGGCCGCTCCGCTCCACGGCCTCCTGTCGCGGGCGAGGACGTAGGAGAGGGGAGTCCCGAAAACAAAAAGGATACCGACCGCGATCGCACCGGCGGCGATGGTGAGGAAGATGGACTCGAGGACCCCGGTCTCGCCCGCCACCCTGATGAGGTGAGGGATGTCGGCAAGTTCGGGGAGCGCTATCGCGAGAAGAGCGGCAGATATCAGGGCCACGAGGCAGCCTCCAAGGATCCAGCAGGCGACAAGGAACCAGTCGGCCGGACGGCGCATTCAGTCACGCCCCCGCAAGGGGGGAAGGCCAGCCATGGCCTCCCGAACGCGACTGTGCGACCACGAAGTCCACGAACTCCCTCGCGACCACAGGATGCGGGGCCGTACTCGGGACGGTGAGGGCGTAGACGATGGGCCTCCCGGTCCTCTCCCGGCCGATCCCACTGAAACGCTGGAACCCGAGCATCACGCGTGCCCGTGCATAGTCA
>JAJRBP010000182.1 GCA_028679405.1 Methanoregulaceae archaeon
GATGTAGTTCACTCCATGATCGATCGCGTACCTGATCATGCCGGTCGCTTCCGGCTCGTCAATATTCCCATCCCCTGTTACGGGAAGGCGCATACATCCGAACCCGAGGACAGAGAGATCGAGATTCACTTTCGGCATTCTCCGGTAAAACATACCACGTTCACCTTCCTGATCCATCCTTTCTTTCCCTGGATTGTATGAACCTTTGCCACTTTATCTCAATTCGGTCTCTGCCGGAGGTTGTCTGCCATCCAGCCTGCGGAGGTAAAGGCGGAAAAAAGATTCATCCCGACAAAAAGCTAACGGTTCTGCGATGTACGATATCGACCGGCTCCGTGATCAGTTCCCCATACTCCGGAAGTGTATTTACCTTGACAGTGCTTCCACGAGCCAGACCCCGATCTGCTCGGTGGAAGCCATGTGCGAGTATTTTTACGAGTACGCGGCTAATCACGGGAGGGGTGCCCACCACCTCGCAAGGAAGACCACAGAAAAATACGAGGAGACCAGGGAGATCCTGGCATCGTTCTTAAAGGTCCCCGCGGGACACCTGATCTTTACGAAAAATACCACCGAAGCCGTGAACCTGGTTGCAAACGGTATCAGGTGGAAAAAAGGCGACGAGGTGATCACGACCTTTCTCGAGCACCATGCCAACCTGCTCCCCTGGATGATGCTCCGGGAACAGGGCGTCAGGGTGAAGATCGTCCCTCACGAGAACGGATACATACGACCTGAAAATATTCAGAACGAGATTACTAAAAAAACCCGGCTGGTAGCCGTGACGCACATGCCGAACATTCTCGGGACCGTCCAGCCGGTCGAAGAGATTGGCCGGATTTCGAGGGACGCCGGTGTTCCGGTTATTGTAGACGGTGCACAGTCTGTCGGACATTTCCCGGTCGACGTGAAGAATATCGATTACCTTGCGATCCCCGGGCATAAGGGGCTCCTCGGTCCCCAGGGGACCGGGGCTCTCTATGCAAAGGACCCGGATTCGTTGAAATGTTCGATATACGGCGGGGGGATGGTGGTTCACGTGTCCCACGAGGAGGTCGAGTTGCTTCCGCCGCCTGCACGTTTCGAACCCGGGACCCCTAACATTCCAGGGGTAATCGGGCTCGGTCCGGCAATCCGTCTTGTAAAGAATCTCGGAGTCAGAAACATCCACGCGTACGAGAAGAGGTTGGGGCACCGGATGTACCGGGGACTCTCCTCCATCGGGGGAGTCGAAGTATACAGCCCGCCAGGTACAGGGGTCGTCTCCTTCAATGCGGAGGGGCGGACTCCGAACGAATTCGCCCGTGAACTGGACGAGTATAAAAAAATCTGTGTCAGGAGCGGGATGCACTGCGCAGAACCGCTGGCAAGCTCCTATCACTGCCAGGGAACGGTCAGGGCTTCTGTCGGATGCTATTCGACCACGGACGAAATTGACAGCCTGGTCGGAGCTGTCCGGCATCTTTCCGGACATGACCGGTGAAATGACGCCCGGGTTCCCGGACGGGACCTCTCCGGACACGACCGGTGAAATGTCGCCCTCGATCCTGCGGCCGGAAGATGCGAAGGGGCTGGGCCTGATGCTGACTTTTCCCGGTCCGGATACCCCGGAAGGAGAACGTATCCCCGCTTGTTCCGGAAAGGGATCCCGCAATTCTCTCAAGTCCTGTTTCTTCGTAGAATGCGCCTCCGCTTTCCGGTCGGTATGTTTGATAAATGTCGTCGGAAGAGGTCAGTAGATGGATATCAGGTGTGAACGCGACGGCGGGGTCGTGACGTGCATCCTGGCAGGACGGCTCGATACTGCCGGGGCGGCGGACCTCTCGGACAGGCTGACCGGACAACTGGAGGAGGGGGACAGGGCGATCCTGTTCGATATGAGCGGGGTATCGTACCTCAGCAGCGGCGGTATACGCGTCCTGTCGGCGCACGACCGGGCGATGAGGCGTAAGGGCGGGTGCATCTGCCTCTGTTCGGTCCAGCCTTATGTCACGAGGGTACTCGGGATCGCCGGGTTCGATCGCGTCTTCCCCCTCGCCGCCACGAGAGAGGAAGGATACGGTCTTTGCAGGTCGGCAGTACCGTCGCAAAGGGTTGTACCCGGTTCAACCACGTTCGATTCGCTTTTTACGGTTGTTCCATATTCATCCGACAAGGCAGTCCTCATGGTCTCCGGGTCTTTTCCGGGTGCGACCGGACCCCGTCCGGGGCCGGACGACCTTCACCTACGGATGTTCAGGCAAGAGGAGTATTCGGCGGGGATCGGTGCGCTCGGAACGTCCCCCGGAGAAGGACTCTCCGGACTCGGCGAACTCGTCACGCTCGGGGGAGGGATATTCATGCGCCCTGCTGCGGAGGCCGGCGCCCCCGACTTCCTCCTTCCACGGGATGGGGCGGGGGATATCACCCTTTTTTCAGCCTTCTCGATCGCGCTCTCCGATCCGTTCCATGGGATCATCACGTCAACGCGGCCGGTGGCAGGAGATATCCGGGTGAGCGACTTTTTCAGGGGACTCTTTTTCCGGGACAGAGCAAGAGGGATCGACCCTGGTTTCTATTGTGCTCTTATCCTTGGAGAGATCAATTCCCTGTCTGCGTCCCGCCTGGCAGCAGGGAAAGGTCCTGGTCCGGAGGAGGAGTGGACGGGTGTCCGGTACGAGCAGGCGGATGAACCGGACCTGTGGAAAGGAAAGAGCCTGTTAGCCTTCGGGATTTGTGCGGAAGGGACGCATGAGGCCCCCGGCTCTGACCGTGGGTTATTCGGGGAGGCTTTTTCTCATGAGAAACAGGACGGGGAAAGACCCGGACTCCTGATGTATCTTCACGGACTGGTCTTTTCTGGAAAACTCCCCGTTGTCGGCGAGGATATTGCCGGCACAATCAAAAATATTGTGGCGGAGGAGACCTGTCTCGATATCGTGCGCATCGATCCGTCGACAAGCATCTCGAATGTAACTGCGGGAATCTGGCGGATCTCCGGGATAATAAATACCAGTGCGCTCCAGGTCCGGATCCTGGGCCCCTCCCCCGGCTGGGATGAGACCTACGAGCGGATCGCAAGGCGACTGAATCCGGGGTGCAGGGATCTCGAACTGGTCCCCCTCACCGGTGGATTCTCCGGGACGCTCGTCTTCCGTGTCAATGCGTGGGACCGCCGGGGACGCAGGATGATGCCGCTCGTGATGAAACTCGGTCCCTGGCCTGTTATCCAGGCCGAGATACGCGGGTATGAAGACCACGTCAGACGATATATCCAGAACAACGCGACCCAGATAATCCAACAGGAGAAGGCCGGTGAGTACGGCGGGATCCTCTATAACTTCGTCGGGATCAGGGGGGCGGAGAGCAGGATCCAGTCACTCGAGGACTATTACAAGGCGAACACGGCAGACGACGTTCTTTCCGTCCTGGACTCTCTTTTCCGTGTCGTGCTGAGAGGCTGGTACGGCCAGCCGAGAATGAAGGAGATACCTCTTTACAGGGAATACAACTCGTTTTTTGGTTATGAGCTGATCAGGGAATATGCCCGGGCCAGGTTTGCTGCAACTCCGGATATGGAGACGATCGAGCTGCCCTTCGGGATCGGACGATCGGCAAACCCGATCTGGTTCGTGGAATCTGTCTTTCCGAAGAGGTTCGACCGGCTTTCGATGGTATACGAGGCATCGGTGCACGGGGACCTGAACATGAGGAACGTCCTCATGGACGAGGACCGGAACCTCTGGCTCATCGACTTCTCGGAGACCCGTTCGTCCCATATCCTTCGGGACATCGCCAAGCTCGAGGTCGTTCTCAAGGGTGAGAGAGTAAGCCCGCACTCCCGTGACGAACTCCGCGATCTCGTGTTGGCGGACCTCCGGTTCCTGTCCGTAAAGAACCTCTCCGAAATTCCCGGACTGCCCGGAGGGGACTCCACCCCGGCTCTCGAGAAAGCGTTCGTCTGCGTGCAGCGCCTCCGGAAGTATGCAGATCTTGTAACCCTGCTTGACGATGATTTCACCCAGTACCTCCTCGCCCTGTTCCCCTGCACCCTCAGTATGCTCGCATACGTATCCTCAAGCGAACTGGAGAAAGAGTATGCCTGGATTGCCTCTTCGATCATCTGCGAACGTCTCCTGAACCAGGTTTAGGGATCCCTGCAGACTTTATGAGCCCGGGGGCGTCTCCTCCCGGGCAATTTCCCACGAAATACCGTTCGGAACAGGTCCTGGTCACAACCACACGCAGGTGTTTTCCGCCAGGTTCTTTTGCATTACGCATCCAGTTGAGAGAGCCTGAGATACCGGTCCCGGTCACACATTCACGTTCAGGAACGTCCGGATGACGATGCCGATGACGAACGAGATGGCAGCGATGGCGAAGCTCACGAGGAGCATTCCCCGGAACCTCGGGAAGAAGCTGGTCCCCTGGGTCACCGAGGTGTAAAAGGTGAAACAGAGGATCACCAAGACGGCGTTGAAGAGCGTGACCGCGAGCGCGATCGAGAAGCTTCCGAGAAGGAGGAAGGGAAAGACCAGGAATGCAACGGTCACCACATACGCAATTCCGGTATATACCGCTCCTTTGAGGGGGTCCTTTCCCCTGGGATCCTCGCGGAGGGAGAGATATTCGGATGAAGCCATCGAGAGCGATGCCGCGATTCCTGTCACGAGCCCGGCGAGGGCGATCACGCGGGTGTTCTGGAGCGCAAAAGTGAGACCTGCAAGCATGCCTATCATCTCGACGAGGGCGTCGTTCAGGCCGAGGACAACGGAACTCATGTACCGGAGACGTTCCTCATCGATCATCCCGATCAGATCCTGTTCGTGTCTCTCCTCATCGCCGATTATCCCTGATATCCCTGGGATCGAGTCCGCGAGAGCGAGGTAATGGTTACGCCCGGCCTCGCGCCCTTCCATCAGTTTCAGCATGAAGGTCAGGCCAAGGACCCGGGCCCCGAGTGTATACAACCGGACCTTGAGCAGATCAGGACGGGCATCCTTTCCGGTATGGCGCTTCAGGATCTCGTAATGATGGAGCTCGTCGGATGCGATCCTCGCGAGAATGTCCCGGTTGTTTTCGTTTCCGGAAATACCGGCAAGCTGTGAATAGATGTGATACTCGGTTATCTCGGTTTTCTGAGCCGATAAAATTAAATTTTCAACCGGTGCGCCTGCCATGGTATCCCTGAAATTGATCCTGACCTCCTCAGAACACAGTCGCATCCGTATGCACGAGCACACGGTCCTTCTGGATCTCGTATGGCTTTATCTCGCGCGAGTGCGCGGAACGACGCATTTTTACGACCTCGAGAGTGAGATACACATCGTTCCGGTCTTCCCTCCGATCGTACCTGAGAAGGATCACGGTATCGGCCAGGTATTCGATCAGGTTGTGGCGGCTCGAGTATGGATCTGACTTATCGGTCTCGCTCGTCATGATAATGGTGCATTCCTGGTCCCTCATGTCCTCGACGAACCGGAGCATCTCCCGCCTCCGCACCGCGTCCGTATCGAACAGGTCCTCGAAGAGCGATATGGGGTCGATCACCACCCTTCTCGCACCCACCTGCCTGATAAGAGCCGGGAGCTCGTTCCTGATGCTGTTGATCGCAAGGCTGAAATCGGAAGGGTCGAGTCTGACCACTATCAGGGACTTTCCCTTGTACGGCGTGATGTCCCATCCTTTCTCCTCCATGTAGGTATAAATCCGGTCCTCCCGCTCCTCGAGGCTGATATAGATAACCTTTTCACCGATAAGCAGGCCTTCCCAGATGAACTGGAGGCCGAATGTGGTCTTTCCCGTCCCGTATGTCCCCACGATCGCGTTGATACTGCCAGGGATAAGCCCGCCGCCCATCATCTGGTCGAGACCAGAAATCCCGATCGGGATGCGTCCGGTAACTTAAATCACCACCCTGATATTGCTGACCTCGAAACCGCCCCCGGCGGTGATGCGAACCGCAAATTTTACGAGGTCATTCTCCTCGAGGTGCGGCATCAGGCCCCTGAACTTCTCGAAATACATGACCCGCTGGCGCCTCATCCCGGTCGTCTCCTCCCACCGGAACAGGATGACGGCATCGGCGGTGTCGGCAATCTCAAGCTCGCGTTGCGGATCGAGAATCCCCCGCGTCAGGAGGAGATACACGGTCGAATCCCGGTCCTTGGTCACCCTCTGGAGTCCGCGGAGGAATGCAGTCAGTTCATTCCAGCGGGGAGTCGCGGCATAGTGTACTCCGATCTCGGTGAGCGAATCCAGTACGAAAAGGACATTCCTTCCCCCCTTTTCGAGCTGAGCCGTGAGTTCTCCAAGCACGCTCCCTGTTTCCCTGTGCCGCTGGAGGCGATCGACCAGGTTCTCCTGCGAGTACCACCGCACGGGCACGATGCTCGAGTCAAAATACTGTTCTGAAAGGTCGATGAACTGGATCTGCCCAAGTCCCCTGGCCAGGTCAGGATGAAACGAGAGGGTAATCTCCTGCAGGATATCGTCTTTTTTCTTGGTGAATGTCACGTACCTTATCCCTGAGGGAAGGACCTCCCCGGGCCCGGCCTTCCTGTCGGGAGATGAGATGCTGAGGACTGAACTGTGCACAAACTCCCTGTTTCCTGCCCCGATGTCCGCGAGAAGAAGGACGACCGATCCCTGGGGAATCCCTCCCTCAAGGACAGGGTCGAGGGACGAGAGACCTGTCGGCATCATCAGCGGTTTTTGGGCAGCCATTATCGGTCCTGTTCGCCTGCCTTCCGGATGTTAGTCCCGGCACGGTGACATTCCGGGCGTTTTTCCCCGCCGGACAGACGAAAAACGATCTATCTATTTATAGATTCCCTTCTTTAAGGTTATATAATCTGCCAGGAATCCTGTGTCGGGCAGGCGGTTCCCAATGCAACTTCAAGGGATCTCCGGAATTATTGGAAAGATCAGCCGTTTCAGGCCGGGACAGCAACCGCAACGGGGCATCGTTCCGGATAAAAATACCGGGACGGCAGCATTTTCGCTGTACGATCCCGAACTGGAACCTCCTCTCGTAACCGCAACGGCCCCTGATTATTATTTTGAGATCGAGCGCTACTGGGTCGATCCGGGCCGTGCAATCGTGATCATCGCAAGGGATACGAGGACCAACCAGATAGAGTACCTCCTGTACGAGCCTGCCCTGTCCGAGACCGAATACGAACTTCTCGAGAGGATCCATGCGGACCTCCGCAATATCCTCGTGCTCGGGGAGGAAGACCTCCACAAGGATCGCACCACGATGATCGTTTCAAAACTTGTGCTTCTCCTCGACGAGTACGGAATACATCCCGGGCCGGCCAGCCTGCACCGCCTCCATTACTTCCTGATCCGGAACTTTATCGGGTGGGGACGGATCGACCCGCTCATGAAAGATCCGTACCTTGAGGACATCTCCTGCGATGGAACCGGTGTCCCGCTCTACCTGTATCACCGGAAGTACCGGAATGTCAGGACGAACATCGCTTTTTCTGCAGAGATCCTCAATTCGCTGGCTATCAGCCTTGCCCAGCGGTCCGGCAAGCACATCTCGACGGGTTCGCCGATGATAGATGCGACGCTCCCCGATGGATCGCGGCTCCAGCTCACGCTCGGAACAGAGGTCACTACCCGCGGGACATCGTTTACTATCAGGAAGTTTCGCGAGGAACCGTTCTCACCGGTGGAACTGATCGAGTACGGTACCTTCAACAGCGAGATGCTCGTCTACTTCTGGCTCGCAATCGAGAACAACAAGAGCCTGATCTTCATCGGCGGGACTGCATCAGGAAAGACGACATCGCTCAATGCGGTCTCGCTCTTCATCCCCCCTGGTGCAAAAGTCGTGAGCATCGAGGATACCAGGGAGATCACCCTCTTTCACGAGAACTGGATCGCGAGCGTCACCAGGGGAGCGGTCGGCGAAGGCACGGGGGAGATCGACATGTTCGACCTGCTCCGGTCAGCGATGCGGCAGCGGCCTGAATACATCCTCGTCGGGGAAGTCCGGGGGCATGAAGCCCAGACTCTCTTCCAGGCGATGAATACAGGCCATACGACCTTCTCGACCATGCACGCAGGCAGTGTTGACGCAGCGATTCACCGCCTCGAGAGCGAACCCCTGAATGTCCCGAGGAACATGGTCCAGGCCCTCAACATCGTCAGTGTCCAGGCCCTCGTCTACCGGGGGACGGAACGCATCAGGCGGGCCCAGGAGATCGTCGAGATCGCGGGGATCGATCCGTCCACCGGGAATCTCCGGGTCAATACGGTCTTTGAATACGACCCGGTCCTGGACCGGTTCACCTACACGGGAAGATCTGGGGTCTACGCGCAGATTGCCGAACAGAGGGGATGGAGCAGGGAGGTCATGGAGAAAGAGACAGCAGTGCGGAAGCAACTCCTCGAGGCGATGCACCAGCAGGGGATCAGGGATTATGTCCGGGTCTCGAAGATCTTCGAGGCATACTATATCGACCCGGCCCGCGTCCTTGCAGGCATCGGGGACCTCGACCGGGTCCTTTCATGAACCTGAACAGAATGATCAGGTCCAGGGTCACCCGGGACCCGGGAAAGTACCAGGACCTCAATGCGGACCTGGTCTCCGCGAGAATCCCCATGACCCTGGAGCGATTTCTCTGGCGGGGTTTTCTGGTCTCCCTTCTTGCAGGGATCGTATCCGCGGCGGCCGGTTACGTGATTTCCGGGATCCTTCTCTCCGGATCATCCCGCCTCACCTCAGGATTATCCACCATCACGATGCCGGTGAGGATAACCCTCGCGGACCAGGGACAGGTATTCCTCGCCCAGACAGGGGCCGCGGTGCTTGCATTCCTCATCGGGATGACTATCGCCCACCTGCTTGTCAGGAGTTACCCTGGTTTCCGGAAGAAGAACAGGGCTACAAGGATCAACCTCACCCTCCACAATGCAGTCGCCTACATGTACGCGATGCGGAAGGGCGGTGCGGAACTGATGGTGATATTCAGATCGATCTCTGAGAACGCACTGGTGTACGGGGAGGTCGCACTCGAGTTCCGCCAGATCGTACGTGACGCCGATTTCTTCGGGCACGATGTCATCTACGCGATGCGGAACCTGATGGAGACCACGCCTTCTGATAAACTGAAACAGTTCCTCGAGGACATGGTCTCCGTTATCGAGAGCGGAGGCGACCTCTCCGGTTTCCTGGCGGGAAGGGTGAGGATGTACCAGGACGAGGCCCGTTTCGAGCAGAAACAGTTCCTGAACTTCCTCTCGCTTGTCGCGGAGGCGTATGTTACCCTGTTTGTCGCAGGGCCCCTGTTCCTTATCATCATCATGGTCGTGATGGGTATGCTCGGGAGTGGAGCGGTATTCCAGATGAGCATGACTACCTACGCGCTCCTGCCTCTCGGGTCGGCCATCTTCATCGTCCTTATCGATCTCATCTCAATCAAGACCGAGCAGGTGAAAAGGTATACAAAATCGAGGATCCTCCGGGAGTACCCGGATATCAGGATTATTCCGGGAACCACGGATGACTCGATCTCACAACAGCTCGGGAGGTACGACCGGATAAGGACCATAAGAAGTATCCTCCGCCACCCGTTCCAGTCTTTTGTCAATGACTACAGGAGAACACTCTTCATAGCCGTCCCCGCTGCAGCCGCATATTTTATCCTCTCGTATCTTGCCCTTCCCCCTGCGACGGACTTCGAGATGTACATCGATCTCATCGACGACCATGTGGTGATCGCCATCCTGATCGTGCTCGTCCCGTACGGGGTATTCTATGAGCTCTGGAACAGGCGCGTCCGGAAGATCGAATCGCTCATCCCTGATTTTCTCGAGCGGATGGCAGGGATCAACAAGGTGGGTCTCACTATCGCCCAGTCGATCGCGATCATGGTGAACACGAATCTCGGGCTCCTCTCCTACGAGATCAGGAGGCTGAAGCGTGACATGGACTGGGGGGCGAACTTCTCGGAGGCACTGATACGATTCGAGCAGCGGATAAGTACCCCCGAGATCGCGCGGAGCGTCACCCTTATCACCAAGGCGAGCGAGATGAGCGGATCTATCGGCGAGGTTCTCACGATAGCGGGAAGCGACGCGAGGATGTCCGATGCCCTGAAGCGGGACCGGCTCTCGGAGATGTTCATCTACACGGCTATCGTGTACCTTGCGTTCTTTGTCTTCCTCTTCGTGGTAGTCGTGATCAGCAGCCAGTTCCTTCCCGTGCTCGCTGCGATCACGACAGAAGGCCTTCCTGTGACCGGTGTTCTGGCAGGGATCAACAAGGTCTCGATCCAGACCTTCGGAAGGCTCATGTACCACACGTGCCTTGTCCAGGCACTGTTCTCCGGGATGATCGCCGGGCAGATGGGAGAGTCCTCGTTAGGGGCAGGGCTCAAACACGCCGCAATCATGCTCGCAGCCTCGCTCATCGTGTTCAATCTCGTGCTGTGAAAACGGGAGAGGGTCATTCTATCCATCTCCCCAAAAAAAAGCACGCACCCTCCATCCCGGCAGTATGCGAATATCCGGGCGGGAATG
>JAJRBP010000298.1 GCA_028679405.1 Methanoregulaceae archaeon
CGGACCTTCTCAATGCATACCAGGTCTTTTACTATTACTTCCGGGAGGAGCCGGAGGACCTCGAGAGGGAACTGCTCATGCTCCAGCCGGCGTCGGTACTCACGCCCGGGATAATCCTTCGGGAGATAGATTACCTGACGATGGTCTTCCGGGTCGAAGGGGACGGGCCGGTGATAACCATCACCGGGGAAGACGAGGATGTGCTCGTGAATTACCGGGGAAAGGACGCGTACCGGCGCGGTGTTCAGTTCATCGACGAAAACCTCTGACCCCGCTGCAAGGGAACTTCGGGTTCGAACTGTGCGACCGTCCCGGGGAAGCCCCTGTGACCCCGCTGCAAGGGAACCTCCCTTCACTTTCGCTACCGCTTTTCCGATCGGGTCGGCAGGGC
This sequence comes from Methanoregulaceae archaeon, assembly GCA_028679405.1. Taxonomy (GTDB): domain Archaea; phylum Halobacteriota; class Methanomicrobia; order Methanomicrobiales; family Methanospirillaceae; genus JAJRBP01. The sequence continues at coordinate 392 of JAJRBP010000298.1, forward strand.
CTCCGCAAAATCGCCTTCTCCACGGTCTGCGGGATCCTGGCTCCGTAAAAACCTTAATTTCTCTGACTTCCTCTCATCCGTTTCCAAGCAGCCTCCCGTATCCTGCCGTGATCAACTCCTCGTCGACCTCTGCCCTGACAAGCCTTGGTACCGACCCCCACGAGCATGTCCATTCCCCGATAATCGCCAAAAGTCCGGTCACCCCCGCAGGGTCCAGGCAGTCGAGGACCGACTGGTCGTCAGGCGTGATCCTGTTGCATACCGCGGTAGCCCACGCGTCTGCAAGCGCGACATCCGGTGAAAAGACCGTCACGGCATCCGCGATTCCGAACGAGATCGATGGCCCGACCGTTGCAGACGACGTGCAGATACCGAGGATTTGCTCACATGGTGGCACTACGAACGCGAACCTGTCGCTGACCGGGGCATCTCCTGCGTGCAGCCCTACCCGGACTTCGCGGTCGGAGACGAGCGCGATGTCCCCGCCGTTATCGATCACCCCGAAGCGGGCCCCTGCGCCAACCATTGCTTCCACACCCGCCCATGCTATCGCCCCCGCGACCGCGGCCATCGGCCCGACCCCCGCTGATTCCGCTGCCCCGGCCATCCGGAGCACGGTCTTTCCGCCTCTCTGCGGACGAAAAGGTTCGAAGGTCGCCTGGAAGAACGGCTCCCGGGCGATGGTCCTTTCCACGTCATGCCGTGCGGTGCGGAGCGCCTCGCACGCTGCATCGAGATGCTCCTGTCTTTCTGCAAGGATGGTCGCTATCGTCTCGCGGAGCTCGAAGTGATGCCTGATCACGGAATTTCACATAGATATGATCACCAGGGCGGGATATACGCACCGTCCTCTTCGTCAACGTGTCCGGACGGTACGCATCACGCCCCGATGACTCTTCTTCGTCAGGTTTTTATCAACAACGGGTGAAGCGTCTGACATTGATTCCCTGTCGCCGCGGTTATTCAAGGAGGAGGCAATGGCGGGCCGGTGCCGTGCTGCAGGACCGGTACCTGCTGATGGTCCGGCTCCGGGACTGGAAGACTGACCGGATGATTTCGGTTCTCTCCCGGATATACGAGAGCCCGTACAGCGTACCCCCCTTCCCGCATGTCACATTGTACGGCATGTTCACCCTCCGGTCCGGGAAATCCGAGGCTTCGATCCGGACTGCAATAGAATCGAGCAGCAGGGACCTGGACGCGATTCGGTTCCCCTTGTCCGGGTGGACCACGCTCAGGGGGAGGAGGGGGAGGGTAATTGCCCATTGTGTAAACCCGTCGGACGAACTCATCTCCTGTTACCGGACGTTGTATGAGACGCTTACCCCTTCCATCGCTACCAGGAGCTGGATCGATGCCACATACGGCACCAGGAAATTTCATATCACCACCGGGTACGGTTTGCGATCCACCATCTCGGAAGAGATCCTCTCCCGCCTCTGCAGCGGGACAATGGGTGAGGTTCTCCCGGGAGCCGGACATCCCCCTTCACCTGGACCTCGCGAATGTCAGGGGGGGGATTTGCAGACGACTGAAGAGCCCGATCCATGGGGAGATCCGCGACCTGCCGGACCTCCAGGATGCGGGAGAAAGGACCTGTTCATGCCCGAAGAGACCGATCTCTACGGCCTTCGCATCGCCCTGATCAGGAACGGAAAGATTACCTCCGAGTTCGACCTGCCTTCGCAGCAATGGCTCGATCGGCCTGACGTGTACCGGAAGGAGCGGTGGGCGGAGACTCTCACGGCTTTCCGGCATCGCCACGGGTTCGAGCTTTCGTCGCCGCTCAGCCCTGAGAGCCCGGAGATCTATCTGATCTCCGACCTTCATCTCGGACACGCCAACATCATACGGTACTGCAGGCGCCCGTTCACTGATGCCAGGGAGATGGACCGGGTCCTCGTCTCGAACTGGAATTACACGGTCGGACCATCAGACAAGGTTTTCTTCCTCGGGGACCTCCGGTACGGCCCGGAAGCACGGCCTGCAGCCGAGTATCTCGCAATGCTTCAAGGAAATATTACCCTGGTCCGGGGAAACCATGACCTTGATCTGCATGATTCACTCGACGAGCTCATAGTGGAATGCAGGGGGATCTCCTTCCGGCTTGTCCACGACCCGGCCGGCGTTTCCCGCGAGGGGGGAGAAGGGCCGGTTCACGACCCGTCAGGAACAAACCGCAACCGGGACAAATATGTGATCCACGACCCATCAGAAATAAACCGTAACGGGGACAAAAGACCGATCCACGACCCCGCCGGAACTACCCGCAACGGGGGCGAGTGGCTGATCCATGGCCATGCCCATAACAACGACCTTGCCCGGTACCCGTTTATCAATTATGACCAAAGGACGGTCAACATCTCCGCCGAGGTGATCGGTTACCGGCCCGTATCGATCGGGACGATCGTCCGCTGTATAAAATCAGGCGGTCCGGAGCCCCTCAGGCTGCTCGAGCGGAGACCAGGGAGCGCGGTCAGGGCTCGCCCAGCTGGCTGAGCGCCCCATGCGGGCATGCAGTGATGCATCTCCCGCAGAGGACGCAGCGGCCCTGGTGAATGCTGAGTTTCCAGTCACCGTCGAGGTAGAATACCTCCTGCGGACATATGCTGACGCAGGCCCCGCAGTCGACGCACTCGCTTTCGTCGATGGAGATCTCGCGGTCGAGGAGGCGGACGGTCGCTCCCAGGTTTGCCATCTTCTCCCTGACGATCTGGCACATGTCATCAGGGATGTCGATCAGCGCTTCACCTTCCGATGAATCGATCAGGGCCCTTTCCACGTTGATGAGGACACCCGTATCCTTTACTACCTGGGCGATGATCGGTTTTCTCCCGGCTTTTTTCGAGAACGTCACGAGCAGTTTCATTTCAGCCACCTCCCTCCGAACAGTTTCCCAAGGTTCATCGCCGTGAGCATTGCAATGACGTGGTTTTCCATGTCGACCACGGGCAGGGCGCTGATGTTGTACCTCTCGAGTTTCTGGACGGCAATATCCACGGCCTCGTCCGGGGTCGTTGTCACGACGTGACGCTTCATGATATCCCGGACTTTCGATCCCTTCGAGGGGTTCACGACTGCCTTGGAGATATCGTAGGTGGTCACGATGCCGACCAGTTTACCCTCGTCTCCGATCACCGGCAGGTGATTGGTCTCACCCTTCAGGAGACGCGCCGCGGCTTCCCTGATCAACTCGTCCTGGCCGATCGTCACCACTTTCTTGTCCATGATGTCGAGTACCCGCGGGGTGCGGGCCGTCTCGTGCATCGGCCTGGCCACCCGTGAGGGGTCGATCGGCCTGGTCGGGGCAGCCATCAGCATCTCTCCCCGCACCACCCACTCCTTCAGTGCCACGGCGACCGCTTTTGCCCGCCGGTAACTGGAGAGGGATGATGTCCGCACATCCTCGCCCGAGAGCTCTATCGTACCACTCCTGAGCTCTGCATAAGTGGTCTTCCGGAGCGAGGGGCGGCTCCTCTGCGGGATCCCATAGTCCATTATGTCGACCTCGATATCCTCATCCCTGACCGCCGTCGATCTCACCACCCCGATATCGACGACCGGGAGGGGTATCCCGACCCCTACGTAGAGCGTGACCCCGTAGCCGTGCATCGTCGCGGCACGCACGAACCCGGGGTCCATTCCCTTCATGTCACCGGTAACCATCAGGGTCCCGAAACCTCCCCCCGGAGAGTGCTGGGTCCCTTCGCCGATTACCATCCCCTTCCCGCCTCCGAGAAAGATCGGGACGCCTCCTCCGATTACCCTGAATTTCGGGTCGTTGGAGATCGGGTTTAATGTTCCGGCTCCCGAGTAGGTAATGTTCCCGAACGACGGGAGGAGCGTTCCCATGTACGTGTGCAGCAGCCGGTCCGAGGAGTTGGTTGCCGCGTTGTACCGCTGGTACGCATTTCTCGGGTTGCACATCACCGCCTGGTTCAGGTCCTCGAGAAGCAGTTCCGTGGCGATCGTACGCCGGGGATAGCAATCGGTTCCCTTGGACATCGCACGGAGCTCGATCGACCGGCCTGACACGAACTCCTCGATCACGTGAGCGCCACCGTACTCCTCGCCCTGCGTATCCGACTGCTGGGTCGCACCGATGTACGCATCGACCGCCGCGATCCCGCCATATGCCTCGACATCATTGAGCCAGACGCGCTCCATCCTGATCGGCGGCTCTGCATGGCCGAAGTTCAGGAAAGCTCCGGACGAACACATCGCCCCGAACGTGCCGGTGGTGACCACGTCGACCTCTGCAAGGGCCCCTTCTTCCCCAAGCTCCGCGACGATCGCCGGCATCTGGTCGGCAGTGACCACGTGTGCATTCCCGTCCCGGATCCGTTCGTTGATGAGGGCGATGGACTTCTCCATACACCTAGAGTACTTCTCCATGCATATTATACGTACCGTTTATTACCAGCAGTAATCAATTCTATATAAGGAAATCCTGCCATTGGGATGTATGGACCTGGCCGATATCATCGCGGAACTTGAGAGGATCGCACCGCCCGATCAGGCGGAGGAGTACGATACCGGAAGGATAGGGCTGATCGTCGAGGGGAAATCAGGTATCGCAACGGTCTGTTGTGCCCTGGACGCCACGCCCCGGGTGATCGGAGAGGCTGTACAGGCCGGGGCAGACCTTCTTGT
>JAJRBP010000077.1 GCA_028679405.1 Methanoregulaceae archaeon
CCACCGATTGTCACGGCGTCACCGGTATAATTGACTTTCAGGACGGTTCCCTGCATAGTCTTTGCCTCGCCAATCTTGACAATTTCAGCAGACATAAGCGTCTTGTCAATAACATGGTTCAGCAGGAGCTGTTTCAGCTGTTCGGGATTCTTGAGCAGAGACGGAACAGTATCGTTGGGTAATTGTGCAAACGCAGTGTCTGCTGGTGCGAGTATGGTAAAGGATCCGTTATCGAACGCTGTTTCAAGTTTCGCTGCCCTGAGAGCGGTTCCGAGTACAGAGAATTGCGGATCGTCGGCGATAATAGCGTAACAGCCCCGGACTTCTGGAGCAGCAGTTGTTGGAACCGGCGTAGGTGTCGGGGTAGGAGTAACTACAGGTGCTGGCGGTTGGGATGTACAACCCGCGAGGAGAATCCCGATAAACAGGATCGCGAGAACAACGAATAATTTCTTCATGCATCTTTTTTTGTTATTTCGGTATATAAGCATATTCAATTAATATGTGAGATTATACTGATTCGCTTGAATAATCGGGTAGTACGCATGATTAAAAAAAGGAGATAAAAAACCAGTCTGGAGGGCATTTTTACCGGCATTTTACCCCGAAGTCACTTCAGATAATGGCCGAGTGGCTCCAGGGTAACCTTCTCCCGCTTGATCGCATCGATAGCAAGTGCCGCCGCACGCGCTGCCTGGAGCGTTGTTATATACGGGATCCCAAAATCTACTGCCGCACGCATGATCTGGTAATGGTCCTGACGGGATTGTTTGTCCTGAGGGGTGTTGATGATGAGGCGGATCTCCCCGTGCCGCATCATATCGAGTACATTGGGAGACCCTTCCTGTAATTTCCGGACAAGGTGTGCTTCAACACCCGCTTCATACAGGTAATCAACTGTCCCCTCGGTACCGTATAAAACGAGTCCGAGGTCGCGCAACTGCCGTGCAATAGGAATTACCTCATCTTTCTGCTCGATATTTACCGATATGAAGATATTACCCTTGAGCGGGAGTTCATTATCCGCTGAAATACATGCTTTGTAAAAAGCAAGACCGAAGTCATAATCTATCCCCATCACTTCGCCGGTACTTTTCATTTCCGGACCGAGCATGGTATCAACACCGCTCAGCTTGTTGAAGGGGAGCAGTACTTCCTTGACCGCAACATGTTTCAGCACGCGCTCCTTATAGCCAAGATCGCACAGTTTCCTTCCCACCATGACTTTCGCAGCGATCTTGGCAACAGGGATTCCGGTGGCTTTTGAGACGAATGGTACGGTCCGGCTTGCACGTGGATTTGCTTCCAGTACGTAGACAATGGCATCCTTGACCGCCAGCTGGAGGTTCACCAGTCCTACTACCCCGAGCCCCAGCGCTATCTTTTTTGTATATTCCCGAATGGTGTCCAGTATCTGAGGGGAGAGAGACTGGGTCGGGATAACACAGGCAGAATCTCCTGAATGAATACCCGCCTGCTCGATATGCTCCATGATCCCCCCAATCAGGACTTCCTGACCATCGCAGACCGCATCAACATCAAGTTCGATGGCATTCTGGAGATAGGAATCGATCAGCACCGGGTGGTTCTTACTGACCCTGACTGCTTCCTTCATATAAGTCTCGAGTTCGCGTTCATCGTGAACTATCTCCATTGCCCTTCCTCCGAGAACATACGAAGGCCTGACAAGCACCGGATACCCGATTCGCTCAGCCATTGCGCGGGCATCCCCTTCAGAATACGCAGAGCTGTTCGCAGGGCTGGGAATGTTGAGTTTGTGCAGGAGCCTGCTGAACCGGTCACGATCTTCTGCAATATCCATCGCATCCGGACTCGTACCGAGAATTCTGGTTTCAAGACCCAGCCGTTTCATCTCTTTCTCGAGAGGGACTGCAAGATTCACGGCATTTTGTCCGCCAAACTGCACCATCACGCCGTAGTAATAGTCCTTCTTCAGGATGTTTACAACATCCTCGAGTTGCATGGGTTCGAAAAAGAGCCGGTCCGAGGTGTCAAAGTCCGTAGATACCGTCTCGGGGTTATTATTGACAATATGTACCTCGACACCTTCATCCCGCAGTGCCTGGACTGCGTGAACAGTGCAGTAATCGAACTCAATACCCTGACCGATCCGTATCGGGCCCGATCCAAGGATGAGTATTTTTTTGTTATCAGTCGGGACAATCTCACAACTCTGCTCATATGTCGAATAGAAATAGGGGGTGTTTGCAGGAAATTCCGCCGCACAGGTATCTACCATCTTGTATGTGGGAAGACCAGCCATTCCTTCAACCTGCTCACGTGACAATCCGGTGATCTTTACCAGGTCCGCATTTGAAAAACCGTATCGCTTTGCCTCGTGAATGTCATGAGGTTCATGATGAGTGACAAGATCCTTTTCCATCTCAACGATATTTTTTATCTTCTCTAAAAAGAACGGTGTAATCGAGGTAAGTTGTACAATCTCGTCGATGGAGAACCCCTCGCGGAAGGCATCGAAGAGACAATGGAACCGTTCGTCGGTAGGACGCGAGAGGATCATGCGGATCTCGCTGGGGCTCGTATGAGGGATGACGTCCGTGTCGATCGAGCGTTTTGCTTTCATGAGGGCTTCTTCGATGGTTCGTCCGATCGCCATAACTTCTCCGGTGCTCTTCATGGAGGTGGAAAGGGTGCGATCCGCACCCTTGAACTTGTCAAATGGCCAGCGGGGAACTTTGGCGACGATATAATCGATAGCCGGTTCGAACGATGCAGGTGTGCAGCCGGTTACGGTGTTTGTGATCTCATCAAGGTGAAGACCGATGGCAATTTTTGCCGCTACGCGTGCGATCGGGTATCCGGTTGCCTTTGACGCGAGAGCCGAGGATCGCGAGACACGGGGATTAACTTCGATGACCCGGTAGTCTCCGTCCCTGAACGCGAATTGTATGTTGCAGCCACCCTGCACATCGAGTGCCCTGATGATATGAATAGCCGCACTCCGCATCATCTGGAACTCATCGTCACGAAGCGTGAGGATTGGGGCAACGACGACACTCTCTCCCGTATGGATCCCCATAGGGTCAATATTCTCCATTCCACAGACGATAATGCAGGTATCTGCGGCATCTCGCATGACCTCGAATTCGATCTCCTTCCAGCCCAGAACACTCTCCTCGATGAGTACCTGGCTGATCCGCGAGCGGGCGAGTCCGAGCTCGATGATCCGGATCAACTCCTCCTTTGTCTTCCCGATCCCCCCACCGGCTCCGCCAAGCGTATAGGCCGGGCGGACAACCGCCGGCAACCCGATTGTCCTGATTGCCTCATCGACCTGGTTGAGCGAATTGATGATAATGCTCCGCGGGACAGGTTCACCGATCTCATTCATCAGATCCCGGAATTTCTCCCTGTCTTCGCCTTTATAAATTGCTTCGAGGGGAGTACCAAGGATCTCCACACCGGCAAGGGCTCCCATCTCGGCCAGTTCGGCGGTCAGGTTAAGCCCTGTCTGCCCCCCCATGCCGGACAGGATGCCATCCGGCTTTTCCTTCTCGATAATTTTTGCGATGACGTCTGCCCGGAGAGGTTCTATATAGATTTCATCGGCCATCTCCGGATCTGTCATGATAGTTGCGGGATTTGAGTTGACCAGCACGACCTTTACGCCCTCTTCACGGAGTGCCCTGCACGCCTGGGATCCTGAAAAATCGAATTCCGCAGCCTGCCCGATCTGGATGGGGCCAGAGCCGATCATGAGGACTTTTTTAATATCTGCCCTTTTTGGCATCAGGAGATCCTCCGGAACAGTGCATCGAAGAAGTGCGCTTCCGTATCGCGGGGTCCGCCATGTGCTTCAGGATGGAACTGGACGGTCGTGAGATCGAGGTCCTTATTCGCGAATCCTTCAAGGGTACCGTCATTTACATTCGTATACGAGACGCAGCAGCCCTCCGGCAGGGTATCTGCATCAACGGCAAACCCATGGTTCTGGGTTGTAATAAAAATTCTTCCGTCCTGAAACCGGACCGGCTGGTTGGCTCCCCGGTGCCCGAATTTGAGTTTATAGGTATCTCCACCAAGAGCAAGTGCGGAGACCTGGATACCCATGCAGATCCCGAAGATCGGTAACTGGCCGAGGAGGTTTTTAATACATTTTATCGCGTGGACGGCCTGCTTTGGGTCACCGGGCCCGTTACTGATGAGGAAAGCATCAGGTCTGCAGGCGAGGATCTGATCGGCAGTTGCGTTGTGGGGGAAGACGTACAGATCACCATGCCGCCGGGCAAGGCTGGTGATCATGTTCTTCTTTATACCGAGATCGAGAACGGCAATTCTCTTCCCGCTGCCATGAACCTGATATGCCTCTTTACAGGAGACTTCCGGTATGGGAACAATATCTGAAATCGATGGAGTCCGTCGGGCGAGTTGTACCGCAGAGATTCCATCGTCACTTCCGACCACGAGGGCTGCCCGCATCGTACCGTGGACACGGGTCTTGATGGTCAGTGCACGGGTATCAACCCCACACATCCCAAGGAGACCGTTCTCCTCAAAAAATGATCGGATTGAAGAGTTAGAAGAAGGTTTTTCGCAGATCTCCCTGGCTACACAGCCGAGTGCACATATCTGCGGGTTCTGGAAATTCTGCAGGTCAACACCATAATTACCGATCTGGGGGAAGGTGAACATCAGGATCTGGCCGAAATAGCTCGGATCGGTGAGGGATTCCATATACCCGGTCATCTGCGTATTAAACACAAGTTCACCGGAAGTCTCCCCTTCAACGCCAAAACCCTCGCCAACCACAAACTGCCCGTCTTCGAGACCCAGAACCGCCTTCATGATTTCCCAATATAGTGTGCCTGAATAGTTATTAACGATAGTGCAGTTACCAGAAATGGTTAAAAAAAA
>JAJRBP010000122.1 GCA_028679405.1 Methanoregulaceae archaeon
CTATCGTGAGGAGGGGGCTCCCGATCCCCTCCCCGATCTTCCCGGCAAGGACCGATCCTCCTTCCAGTACGAGGTCCCCCTCGCCTGCATGGCCGACCGCCTCGTGGGCAAAGACCCCGGCAAGCTCCGGATCCAGCACCGCGTGCATCGTGCCTCCCTTCGCCGCCCGGGCCTCGAGGAGGGATAGGGCCCGTTCTCCTGCCTCCCTCGCCAGTTCCTGCCTGTGGCGGAGGTTCAAGCCCCGGAGGGAATGCTCCCGCTCGTACCCCATCTGCATCTCGCCGTTCCTTCCTGCAACGGCCATGACCGAGAATCCGGATCTGCACGTGGCGTACGAGTACTCGTTCCCGCTGGAATCCTCGAACCTTACATCCTCGAACCGCTCGATATACCCTGCCCTCGTGCTGACTACCCCCGGGATCCTGGCTGCCTTCTCGATCCCCGCAAGCAGGTCCTTCTTCTCCCCGATCGGAACGGACCTCGGATCTTCCGTCATGGGCGGAACCGGGAGAGCGCCTCCCGTGACTTCGGACAGGGACACTTTCTGCCGCGTGAGGGATGCGAGGGAGAGCGCCTCCGCGATGAGGCCGTCGAAGGCAGGCCCTGACGGCCTCCGGAACTGGTCGACGGTCAGGATTCCCCACCCGTCCGGGCCCAGGGCCCGGATGACTGCCCGGTCGTAGAACGAAGTGCCGGCAGATTCCACCACCGTGTTGTCGAGGTCGACGTGGGTGACCTCCCCGGTGACGTGCCGTATGTCAAAATAGCGTGCCTCCGGCATATCCGCTCAGACCGGGGAAGGGGTGATCCCGGACCCCTCGAGGAGGGAACCGGAGGGTTTGGTAGCCATCTTGCGGAGCTTTGCCAGGAACCCTTCCCGGTTCTCGGGGACGAGGGCGATCTTGAGGACGTCCTCGATGTAATCCACCGGGATGATGGTGACCTCCGAGCGGTACCGCTCCTCGATCAGGACATCGTCGATGTTTGCCCGGGGGATGAGCACGGTCTTGATCCCCGCCTTGGCGGCGGCCTCGATCTTGTAGGTGACGCCACCGACCGGGAGCACGTCGCCCCGGACCGAGAGGGACCCCGTCATTCCGATGTCCTGCCGGACAGGGATCGCCTCGATCGCACTGATCACCGCGGTCGCAACGGAGATTGAGGCAGAGTCGCCCTCCACACCCCCGTAGGTGCCGATGAATTGGATGTGGACGTCCATGTTCTTGATGTCCTTTCCCGTGAACTTCTTCAGGATCGCACTCACGTTCTTGATCGACTCCTGTGCGATCTCCTTGAGCATCCCGGTGGCGATCACGGTCCCGCTTGCACCCTGGGCGGGCGTGACCTCTGCCATGATGGGAAGGACGGACCCGGAGTCGCTGCCCATGACGGCGAGGCCGTTCACCCGGCCGACCCGCGTGCCTTCGACGACGGTGAGCTCGTACTCCCTGCTCCGGTGGATGTATTCGTCCGAGACCTGGTCCTCGATGGACCGTGCGGTCTTCTTGGCCGCGATCACGTGGTCGGCGGTCGTGACCTCGGCACCCTCCTGCCGGGCGAGGTCGCCTGCGACCCGGATGAGGCCGCCCATATCGCGGAGTTTTAACGTGAGGTGGCCCTTCCTGTTCGACCGCCGCCTCGCCTCCCGGATGATCTCCTCCATCGCACCCCTGTCGAAGTGGGGGATCTTGCCGTCGTTCTTGACCTCCTGGGCGATGAACCGGATGAATTTCTCCCGGTTCTCAGGGGTGTCGAGCATGCTCTCGCCCATATAGACCTCGTACCCGTATCCGCGGATACGGGATCGGAGCGCCGGGTGCATCCCCTGGATCGCGTCCAGGTTCCCTGCGGCCACCATGATGAACCGGCAGGGGACAGGCTCGGTCCGGACCATGGCCCCGCTGGAACGCTCGCTCTGGCCCGTGATGGGGAACTCTCCCTCCTGGAGTGCCGTGAGCAGGTTCTGCTGGGAGTGGGGGGTGAGGGTGTTGATCTCGTCGATGAAGAGGACCCCGTTGTGGGCCCGGTGGATGGCTCCTGCCTCGACCCGGTCATGGCTCGGGGTCTCGAGCCCGCCGGACTGGAAGGGGTCGTGCCGGACGTCTCCGAGGAGTGCTCCGGCATGGGAGCCGGTGGCGTCGATGAAGGGGGCGACGGTGGTGGTGTCGTTGGAGACGAGGAGCTTCGGGACCATGGACTCTTCGCGGGGAGTTCCGTACCGGAACGCCATGAATACGAAGGCGACGGCGATGACACCCATCAGCCACTGGTAGGTGAGCAGGGCATAGCCGATGATCCCGATGAGGAGGATCATGAGGAGAGTGTTCCGGAACTGGATCTTTTTGCGGGCTTCGGCTTTGTGGGCACCCACGATCTGTTTGCCCTTCCCGGCAGGAACGGTCCGGACGACCGGGTTATTCGAGTCGTCGGAGTTGGGATACACGAGGATGTCCTGCATCTCCTCCTTCGGGAGGAGTTCGGCCATCGCCTTGGCGAGCATCGACTTGCCGGTTCCCGGGGAGCCGATCATCATCACGTGGCGCCTCTGGGTGGCGGCCTTCTTGATGACTTCCACGGCGTTCTCCTGGCCGATCACCTGGTCGATCAGCTTCGGGGGGACTTCCACCTGGGAAGAACTCTCGGGAGCGGTCTCGAGCGTGATCTCCTCCTCATGCGTGTCCGACCCGTTCTCTTCCTGTTCCATTCTCTGGGATTACCTCTTTTCACTCTCAGGTAGTAATACTAATGTATTCCTGCTCGTTTAAGTACTTTCAGCATGGGGTAGCAAAATGTTGGTCGTCAGCACAGAATATTCCCAGATCCTGGCCGCAAACGTGGCCGATGCACTAGGTTGCCCGGTGGGCGGGGTCCGGTTCACCAGGTTCCCGGACGGAGAACACTACCTCCGGGTGGGGGCACTCGATCCTGAGATGGTCGTGGTGGGCAGCGTCCCGGACAGCGACGCGATGGTCCAGCTCCTTCTCCTCATGGACGCCTGCGCAGCCTCCGAGATCACCCTCGTCATCCCCTACATGGCATACGCCCGCCAGGACAAGCAGTTCCATGAAGGGGAGCCGCTCTCCGCCCGTGCGGTGGCGGCGGCGCTCTCCCGCGGTGCTTCCCGGGTTTTTACCGTGAATATCCACGATCCGCGGGTCCTTCCCTACTTCCAGGTGCCTGCAGCCAACCTCTCCCTTGCAGGGGATATCGCACGCTACCTCTCCACCTGCTCCGTCTCCGATCCTCTCATCCTCGCACCCGACGATGGAGCGGCGAAGTTTGCGGGGGACGTCGCCAGGACCGGGGGATGGGACTCCGATCATCTCGACAAGACCCGGATCTCCGGGGATGAGGTAAGAATGGCGCCAAAGAGCCTCTCGGCCCTCGGACGCGACGTGGTGATCGTGGATGATATCATCTCCACGGGAGGGACCCTCTCGACGGCTGCCGGGATGCTGTACGAGCAGGGGGCACGGAGCGTGTCCGCCGCCTGCGTCCACGGCGTGCTTGCGGAGGGGGCTTACCTCCGCCTCCTCGCCACACGGATCTCCGGAGTGGTCTGCAGCGACACCCTCGAGCGGGCCTGCAGCCGGTACTCTGCCGGAAAGGCCATTGCCGACGGGATCCGGGGATGCTCCTGATCGACGGGTCGGCACTGGAGGGGGGAGGCCAGATGGTCCGGTCCGCCGCTGCCCTCTCGGCGCTTTCCGGCACCCCATTCCGGATGGAAAACATCCGGGCAGGCAGGGAACGTCCGGGTCTTCGTCCCCAGCACTGCGCCGCGATCCGGGCGGTGGCCGGGGCATGCGGGGGCCGGCTGGATGGATGCCGTCCCGACAGCAGCGAACTGCGGTTCTTCCCCGGGACTGTCCGGGAGGCAGACCTTGAACTCGAGGTCGGTACGGCCGGGAGCATCCCTCTCGTCCTCCAGGCGTGGCTCCCGGTCGTTCTGGAGACCGGAGGATCCCTTTCGGTCACGGGGGGCACCGAGGTTCCCGGGGCTCCCACGATCGAGTATTTCCTCCATGTCCTCCTCCCGGTCCTCACCTCGCATGGAGCCCGGGTCGAGGCAGAGGTGAAGAGGAGGGGGTATTACCCCGCAGGCGGGGGACTCGTGGAGGTGGCGGTCCGGCCGTCCCGGATCAGGCCGATCGTTCCGGACAGGGGCACCTCCGGGATCTGGTCCTGCAGTTCCGGGCTTCCCGGCCACGTCACCGAACGGCAGGCGGCCTCGGCCTCGCGGAAGATCGAACGGAAAACGGGACAGAAGTTACCGGTCACCCTGGATCCGCGGGAAGGGCCCGGGACCGGCAGTTCCTGCACGGTCTTCCTGGGGTGCAAGGGGGGTTCTGCCCTGGGACGACGGGGAGTTCCTGCCGAGAAGGTGGGGGAGGCGGCGGCAGGCGCCCTTCTTGAGGAACTCGGATCGGCGGGAGCAGTCGACCGGCACCTTGCCGACCAGTTGTTGATTTACCTTGCCCGATATGGGGGTAAGTATTCCACTTCGGCGTGCACCCTTCACTCCCGCACCATGTGCTGGCTCCTCGGACAGTTCGGGTATAAGGTTGATGTGACAGAAGGGGAGGAGGTCTGGTTCCATGCGGCTTGTGCTTGACGCGACAGCATTCTTCCTGGATATCCCGCTCGAAGGCGAGCTCTATACCACGCCCTCGGTGGTGGCGGAACTGGCGGATCTTGCCTCGAAGTGCAGGTTCGAGGCGCTGCTCGCACGGGGCCTGCGGGTGCAGGAGCCGGGCCGGGAACGGAGGGAGGAGGTGGAGAAGGCGGCCTCTGCGAGCGGGGATTCCGGGGTTCTCTCGGAGACGGACCGCGATCTCCTCTCCCTCGCCCTGGAGATCCCGGCCGCAGTCGCAACCGACGATTTTGCGGTCCAGAACGTCGCCCAGCGCCTGAATCTCCGGGTCCGGACCCTCCAGCAGAGACGGGCGAGGCCGCGACAGTGGCGATACCGGTGCACGGGATGCGGCAGATATTCGGAGGATCCGGGAGACTGCCCGGTCTGCGGGGCTGCGGTGAAAAGAACCATTAAGTAGGTTCATGCATACTTTGTTCACCATGTCATCGCTCGACGAGCTGATCCAGAAGGCGAGGATGCTCCTTTCCGAGGGACACAGCCCCGGGCAGATCGCCGATGAGCTCTCTCTCTCGATGGAGACCGTCACCTGGCTCCTCACCCAGCAGAAAGGGGCGGCGATCCCCAAGGACGTCCACATCGACTGGACTGCCGTGAGCGGCCAGGGGCCTCTCCTCGACGAGATGGCCATGATGCTGCTGAAGCGCTACTACACCGCGATAAACGAGGAAGGCAAGGAAGAAGACCGGTTCCCTTCGGTCGTCGTGGGGATCGCGATCTCCGGGATCCCGCTTGCCACCCTGATCGCGGTGGAGGAAGATCTCCGGCTGGCCATCTACCACCCGGCCAAGCACAGCACCCAGCAGACTCCCGTCGGTTCCATGAGCGGGAACTTCGCAAATATCGCGGGGGAGCGCTGCGTCATCGTCGACGACGTGATCACGTCCGGCAACACGATGCAGGAGGTTGTCAAGCTCCTGCGGAAGAACGGGGCAACCCCGCTTGCCATCTGGGTCATCTTCGACAAGCGCGGGATCCGGGACGTGGACGGAGTGCCGGTCTATTCGCTCTTTAAAGTATCCCGTATCGATTGATTGGGCTGCATTCAGTCGCCCAAATTCAATGAGTATATATAGAAGTTCAATTCCATCTTTTACAACATTGGAGGATTTGCGATGCTCGGAGGACAACCGATTATCATTCTAAAAGAAAATGTGGAGCGAAACCGGGGCCTTGAGGCCCAGCGCTCGAATATTGCGGCCGCAAAGGCGATTGCCGCCGCTGTACGGACAACTCTAGGCCCCCGCGGCATGGACAAGATGCTGGTCTCCGGGACCGGGGATGTAACGATCACCAACGACGGTGCGACCATCCTCCAGGAGCTCTCCGTGTCGCATCCCGGTGCGAAGATGGTCATCGAGGTGGCCGAGGCCCAGGATGACGAAGTAGGGGACGGGACCACCACGGCAGTGGTGCTCGTCGGCGCCCTGATGGAGAGGGCCGAACAGATGATCGAGCGGAAGATCCACCCGACCGTGATTGGGGCGGGCTACCGCATGGGGATGGAGAAGGCCCTGGAGATCCTCGAACATCTCGCCATCAAGATCGACCCCTACGACCGGAAGACACTGATCCGGATCGCCGACACGGCGATGACCGGCAAGTCCATCGAGTCGGTGAAGGAGAAGCTCAACGGGATCGCGGTCGACGCGGTCATGGCCGTCGCCGAGAAGGAAGGCGGTAAGATCCGGGTCGACGACGATAACGTGCTGATCAAGAAGCAGGCCGGGGAGACCATGGACGACGCGGAGCTCGTTTCAGGCGTCGTGATCGACAAGACCCGGATCTCGGAGGACATGCCGAGGAAGATCAAGAATGCGAAGGTCGCCCTGGTCGCAAGCCCCATGGAGATCAAGAAGACCCAGGTGAAGGCCAAGATCCGGATCACTTCCTCCGAACAGGTCAGCGCCTTCTCCCTCCAGGAGCGCGAGACCCTGAAGAAGTTCGCGGACACGGTCATCGAGAGCGGCGCGAACGTGCTCCTCTGCCAGAAGGGTCTTGCGGATTCGGTGGCCTACTACCTTGCCAAGGGCGGGG
>JAJRBP010000289.1 GCA_028679405.1 Methanoregulaceae archaeon
TCTGGAACCAGAGGTAGGTCGGACCCATTGCAGACAGTATCGCATAGGCCTCCAGTGTCTCCTCTTTCACCTCCGGGCATCGGCCCAGGGGGGCGAGAATGGAAAGCACGCACGCTCTCCCGGACTTCCCGAGTGCCGGTGCAAATGCGAGAGGATTGTAGCCCTCCTGCACGATCGCGGGTGCGTTCGGTATCACCCTGGCAATCCGGTTGAATCCGCCAAGCAATCCCTCGATAGATTTTATCGTCACTTTCGGCATGAGGGAGACGAGGATCGCGTCCTTCCTGATCGCGGTTTTCACCGTACCGAGAACGTCGCCTGCTGCCGGTGGGTGCACTGCAACGAAGACGAAATCCTGGCGGGCTGCTTCAGCGTTCTCATTCAGGAGAGTCGTGATCCCCGGATACGCATTGTGCAGTTTCTCCAGTGTCACTGCGTTCGTGTCGCTGACCACCACCTTATCCGGAAGTGTCCCGTTCTTTTTCCATGCTTCGATAATGATACGGGAGACCCGCCCCCCGCCGATGAATCCAACCGATTGCATCAACTGATTCTCCTTTTCCGTATTTCAACATTTATTGAAATTTCATTCTCATGTGGAATCTCGTACTATTTAAAATATGTCAGGACATGATTGTTTCAGGAAAACTTTAGATCTTTTCGTCGAGATTCAGAACAAGGATTTATTTTGCAGGAGACCCGGGTTCACAACATTCCAGGCCGGGTTTTCTCTTCACTGACTTTTTCCGACGCTTCATTGTTTCAGGCAGATGCTGTGTCCCTTGTTCCGTGAGGGAGTAGATAATCCAGTTTTTCTGCTGGGCTCCCTCGATCAGGCCGTTCTCCTTGAGGACGTTGAGGTGATAGGAGAGTTTCGAGTCGGCAATCCCGATTACCTCCTTGATGATACAGACGCAGAGCGGCTGGACGCCGAGCAGCTGGATGATCTTGAGGCGGATGGGATCGGAGAGCGCCTGGTGAATCCGGCTCTCGGATTTGCGCTCCTCATCCCCGGGGATCCGGCTGACGAGACCGTGTATCCCTCCGCTTTTCTCCAGATCTTCCTGGATCGCGTCAGGGATCGAACCGGGAATCGTATTTTTTGCCATTTATGCCAACGCCTGAAATTTCAAGTAATTGTGAAATGGAAAAGTATTTATTGATACCGTGAAAAAAAAATATTTCAATTTAAATTGAATTTGTCTGTGTGAGTGATAATGCCAATGGATGACCGGATTCCCAGCTGCTCTGCCGATGCGGTCAGGAAGATACGTAGGATTGATGTGGCGGGTTGTGCAGTCGGAATTTCAAATCTCGATGATATCCTCGCGAGTGTGAGAGAGCTTGGACTCTCCGATCCCGTCCAGGTGCAAAGGGAGCTGATCGCACGGGTAAAGGTGTATAATTACGTTCCTCCTCCTGCAGAGGAGGCATATTCCGTGGCACTGATGAAAGAATATTCAGGGTTATTTTCATGAAGATTGAGGTGCTCGGGATCGGGTGCCCGAACTGCAGGAAATTGTCCGGGAACGTGCAGAAGGCGGTAGAGGACCTCGGCATCAGGGCCGAGATCGTGAAGGTCGATGATATGGCCGATATCATGGGGAAAGGTGTCATGATCCTCCCGGCTCTCTTCGTGAACGGGGAGGCAAAGGTGGTGGGGAGGGTTGCCCCGGTCGACGAGATCAAACGTGTCCTGAAGGAGGCCGGCTCCTGACCGGAAGATTTTTCGAACGCTTCCCTGGTCCGGATGCCAGTGTGTCCGGGTACAGGACCTCGGTATCAACACAGATGCAGGATGTATGGCCATGAAAATTGGAATTGTGAGCGACGGGAAGTTCGGTGACCGGGCTTTCGAGGTTATAAAGTCCGGGTTTCCTGAGACCATCTGGATAGATGTCCCTTTCCCGGCTTCCCAGATCGTGGACGACCTTGTCCTCGATGTCCCGGATTGCGACCTCTACATCTCGTATGCACGCCATCCGGACGTGGTACTGGCCCTTCTGGAGAAGCGGAAACCGACGATCCTCGGGATCAGTTTCGGACCCGGCTTTCTCCGGGATGCAAAAAGAGTCAACGAGGACCTCGTTGCGCCGGTGACGATGTGCTCGCTTGAAGACACCACCTGGTCGGAAGAGATCAATGCATTCGCACGGGTATTTGGCAGGCCTGGATTTAAAATTGACCAGAAGGACGGGATAATTACCACAGTTCAGGTCATCCGCGGGGCCCCCTGCGGTTCTACCTGGGGGGCCGCCGAAGAGATGGGCGGCCGGCCTGTCTCCCGGGAGGAGCTCCAGCACTTCGGGCTCCGGATCTGCCACTTCTGCCGCGCCCCGAGGTTCGGCCGGACCTGCGACAAGGAGTTCTCGGGGGTTCATCATATTCGCGAGTTCATAAGGGCGTTACGGAAGACCGGGCCTCTCAGTCCGGATGTCGAAAAATTTGCAGAGGAGATTGAAGGCCTCCATGAGACGAATATGAAAGCAATAGGGAATTTATGACCGGCCCGGTGGAAAAGGACGATCGTCTCATCCAGGAAACAGTTGAGGAGGAGATCCTGGCCTGGGCGAAAGACTTTGCAGAAAAAAACGGGTATATCCTGAATCCGGACGAGAAGAGGCTTCGGACCGTGATCAGGGGGCTCGCACGGAACCAGGTTAAGCATGGGGAACGGTATTGCCCGTGCCGGATCCGGTCCGGCGACCAGGAGAAGGACCGGCATATCATCTGCCCATGCGTCTACCACGGGAAGGAGATCGAAGAGGAGGGAATGTGCCATTGTAACCTCTTCTTTAGAAGAATGAAGGATGGGCTCGTTCCAGTCGAGAGCAAGTCGGTGAGCGGAAAAGAAAAATGAAAGTGCTCGTGACCTGTTCGGGGATCTCCAATACGGGAAAACTCACCACCCAGGCAGCCGTTGCTCTCATGCGCCGTACACCCGGGGAGTACGAATGGGTGAAAGCGAAGGCCGTGGAAGATCTCCAAATCCCCTGTTCAGATGAAAACGATTCGATCATCGTGATCGAGGGCTGTACAGACCATTGCGCCTCGAAGAAACTCGATGCAGCGGGAATCGTCCCCACGGTACAGATCGTTGCAACCGAAATGGGAATCAGGAAGGACGGGATGGCCGATGTCAGGTTCGAAGAGATCGAACAGGTGGTGGGGGCAGTCAATGCGGCGATATCCGGGGTTGACCAGGCGAAACCGGAAGACCGGGGAGACTTTTAATGATCCCGGATATCGATGAGACACAACTGTCATACCCTGCCCCGGGTTCTTCCGGGATGAAGCGGATATCCTTGAACGGATTCCCTGACGGCTATGACGGGTTAACCGTTATGAAGAACGGGTTGTTGATTCCCGGGTCTCCGGCAGGGTTCCGGATGCGGGAGAAGATGAAACTATGACGAACGGATCCGCCGGACTTGGCTGGGTTGAAAAACTTCTGGCCCTCTGGATATTCCTCTGTATCGTCATCGGTCTCGGTCTTGGCAGATACCTCCCTGAATTCAGCCAGAATCTTGGGATCGGGATCCCAATCGGGCTTTTCCTGATGATCTACCCGGCGATGACAAAGATCGAGCTCGGGGAACTCAGGGAAGCCCTGAAAAGCAGGAGACAGGTCGGGGTAATTGTCTTCTTCAATTATGCAGTCAACCCCTTCCTGCTCTACGCACTCGGCTGGATTTTTTTTGAGAATATCCTGCCCGCCCTCGGTTTGATCGCACCTGATACAGCCAGGTACCTCTGGACAGGGCTGATTCTTCTCGGAGTTGCGCCATGCATCGCGATGGTGCTTGTGTGGACCGATCTCGCCAGGGGAAACGGTCCGCTCGGGATCGTGCTCATGGCCTGGAACTCGATCATCCAGGTCTTTACCACGCCGTTCTACATCGCATTGCTCGTCGGGACGTACATTGCGATCGACATCGTCCAGATCGGCCAGAGCGTCTTTCTCTATCTCGGTCTGCCGTTGCTTTTCGGAATCATCACGCGCAGGGAAGTTATCAGGCGAAAGGGCAGGGAGTGGCTGAACACGAAGCTGATCCCGCGGTTCAATACCCTCCAGCTCCTCGCGCTGCTCTTCACAATGGTCGTGATGTTCTCGCTCCGGGGAGGTGTAATCCTCGATGATCCGAACCTCATCTGGCAGATGGCGATCCCGGTTGTCCTGTTCTTCTTCCTGCTCTACAACCTCGTCTACTTCACGACCCGGCGGATGGGCTACAACTACGAAGATTCGGCCACGATGGGGTTCCACTGCACGGGCAGGAACTTCGAGCTTGCGATCGCAATTGCCTTAACCGCATTCGCATCCATCCCGATGGTCGCAGTCTCCACGGTTGTCGGGCCTCTGATTGAGATACCGGTGATGCTTGCGCTTGTGTGGCTCTCCCTCCGGAGAAGGGACCGTATTCTGCAGAAGGAAAGGGCAGGAAAGAATGCACAGGAAACCTGATCCGAGGTACTGGTAGTTATGACGAAAAAATCTCGGGAGAGTCAGGACATACCGAAAAAACCCACGAGGCTGATCTTCTGCTGTTCGGGCGCCTCGAACGTCGGGGCACTCTCCTACCTGGCATCGATGCGCCTTTCGCAGGAAGAATTCGGAAACTTTTCCTGTATCGCCGGGATCGCCGGAAATATCACTCCCATGGTCGAAGGCGCCAAGAAGGCACAGGAGCGGATCCTTATCGACGGGTGCCCCACCGGATGCGGGCGGCGGATTATGGAGATCGCCCGGGTCCCGGTCGACCGTTATATCGTCGTCACGGAACTGGGGATTAAGAAGACCCACGATTACGACGTAGACGACCTGGATATCGAAACGATCGTCAGGAAGGCGCGGCATCCCGGCTGATATATACGCCGCTTTCATCGACAGAATTGTCCGGTAGTTGGACCTGGTATTCGGGGACCGGGAGATCCCAAATCTATTTATTCACAGGATGCCGTATTGTTTCAATTAAATTTTAAATACCGGTATATCCCGGAAAAATTGAAGAGGTGCAAAAAATGGCTGAAGAAAAGAAAAAGAAAGGATTCTTATCGGCGATCAAGGAATCGATGAACAAGTCCGGTGGCTGTTGCGGAGCGGGAGAGACCTGCGACTGCTCGGTACCCGCACCGGAACCGGAAAAGTCAAAGAAGAAGACCCCGCCCGGGAAGTGAGCTGCCCGGGCCGGGAGCCCTGGTTGTATATTCACAAGGACTCGATCTTTCATGAAAAGAGGTAACCCTGTCTATGGACGATGATCAAACGGAAACGGGAGGATATCGTGAATTCCTGGTGTTCGCTTTTGTGCCTCTTATCGTCGGGGTTCTCATCATCGTCAGCTGGATGATCTCATTCTTCCAGCTCGTTCCATTTTATGTGAGCGGAGGCGTTGCCCTTGCCGCGACACTCTTCGGGGGATACACCAGATTTGTCTCTGGTTTCCGGGATATATACCGGCGGAAGATTACCGTCAACGTGTTCGTGACCGTCGCCCTGATCGCGACTATCCTGGTCGGGCAGTTCCTTTCGGCCGCCCTCATCGTGTTCATCATGGCGACCGTGGGGGCGTTCGAATCGTATACCCTCGACAAGACCAGGAAGAATATCCGGGGGCTCCTTGACTTTGCTCCGAAGATGGCAACAGTCCGTCGCGGCACAGAAGAAGTGACCATACCTGCCGCCGATGTCCGGATAAATGACACTGTCGTGATCAGGCCGGGGGAACGTATTCCGGTGGATGGCGTTGTGGTATCCGGAGCGAGCAGCGTGAACCAGGCCCCGATCACCGGAGAATCGATACCGGTCGAAAAGATGCAAGGCAGCGAGGTGTTCAGCGCAACGATGAACGAGACCGGCCACCTCGAGGTCCGGACAACCCGGGTTGGTGAAGACACGACCCTCGCCCGGATCGTCCACCTCGTCGAAGGGGCTCAAGGTACACGGGCACCTATCCAGGGCATCGCTGACCGGTTCACGACCTGGTTTCTCCCGGCCGTCATCGTTATCGGCATTATCGGGTATCTTCTCTCCGGGCAGGTCCTTGTCTTTGTCTCTGTCCTGCTTGTCGCCTGCCCCTGTGCCTTCGCGATCGCCACACCGACTGCGGTCACCGCCGGGATATCCAACCTTGCACGCCGGGGTGTTCTCATCAAGGGCGGGAGTTTCCTCGAGAATGCAGGAAAACTCGACACCCTCCTCGTAGACAAGACCGGGACGTTCACCCTTGGTATGCCGAAGGTTGTTGCCGTAGTCCCGGTCGCAGGGCAACGGGAGGAGGAAGTGGTCCTCTTCGCCGCGACCGGAGAAAAGTTCTCCGAGCATCCCCTCGCCGGGGCGATCCTCACCGCAGCCCGTGAATGGAATCTTTCTGTCCCTGATCCCGATGAATTTAAGAGTGAAACAGGAATGGGAATTACCGCACGGTCAGGTGACCACACCCTCATCGTTGGAAAACCGGAACTGGTCGCTGCAAAAGGTATCGTTCTGGACGAGCGCATGCAAACCCTCATCGCAGAGCAGACGGATCTTGGGAGGACCGCGATCCTTGTCGCCCGGGATTCATCTGTCGTGGGCCTGGTTGCCATTGCAGACGAGATCCGCCCGGGGACAAGGGAGGCCGTCGCAGCGCTGAAGCAGATGGGCGTGAAGAACATCACCATGCTCACCGGGGATAACCCGACGGTCGCAAAGGCAGTCAGCACGGCGATCGGGATCGACGGGTTCCAGGCAAACCTCCTCCCCGAGCAGAAACTCGGTATCGTGGGGAAACTGCAGGATGAAGGTCAGCTCGTGGGGATGATCGGGGACGGCATCAACGACGCTCCCGCCCTTGCGAAGGCAGATGTCGGTATTGCGATGGGGGCGTCCGGCACCGATGTCGCGATCGAGACCGCGGACGTGACCCTGATGAAGGATGACCTCTGGCAGTTCGTTGACTTCCTGTGGATGTCGAAGAAGGTCATCCGCCGGATCAAGATCAACATCGGGCTTTCCATGGTGTACAATGTGATCGGGCTCCTGCTCGGGGTCCAGGCGCTGCTTTCGCCCATTACGGCGACGATCTACCAGGAAGCGGGCTGTATCTCGGTCGTGTTCAGCTCGACTCTCCTCCTGTGGGCAAACCCGGGGTACAGCCACCCGGCAACAAAATAATTTTTTGGAATTGGAAACAAATGAGATCACCGGAAGATTTCAGGTCTGCGAAGAATACCTGGTAACTTCTGCACCGGAGTAACGGATCCTTCATATTTACACCAAAAAAACAGGGGCAGAATTATGCAACCTGAGTACGGATCGTCAATCCATCTGGATATTCCCTTTTACCGGCAGCATTTTAACTTCACGTGCGGCCCGGCCTGCCTGATGATGGCGATGAAGTACTTCGATCCCGGCATCCCGCTCGGAAAGGAGGTGGAGATCGACCTCTGGAGGGAAGGAAACCTTGTTGCAGTCCTCGGAACAAGCAGGTACGGTCTGGCGTATTCCGGGGCTGTCCGTGGGTTTTCTACCGGAGTCACCAGTAATACCGGCGGAGTGGACTTTGTTGACAGGATTGTTCCGCCGCTCAGCGGACCTGATATGCAGATGCTCATGAACCATTTTTACGAAAGGAGGACCAGATGCAGAAAACTGGGTGTCCGGGAAAAACAGGAAACGATCACCGGAAACACTATCCTGAAATCTCTTTCCCTGGGACATGTGCCCCTGCTGGTGACAAATTCCTCGTTTTTCTGCAAAGAAGACCTGCCTCACTGGGTTACGGTGACCGGCATCGATGACAAATTTTTACATTTTTTTGATCCACTCGATACAAGACCACGAAAAAGGAAGATCGGGTTGCCGGCCCTCCGGGAGTTCGTCGGGTTCCATGGCGCTCAATCCATGGTGGAGGTCTGGAAATGACAATTCTTTATCGCAATAACTTATGAGGGGCAACGACCCGCGAAAAAATGATCGCCAAAGTCTTCCGTCGGGTTACCCATCAAATCTCCAGCAGCAGTCCTTTCTGTTACATCTTCTTCGGCATGAGCCTTACGACAAGGTGCTTTCCCCGGATGTCCAGGAGCAATCCTTTGTGTCACATCCTCTTCGGCATAGTCCTCTTATGCAGGTACATCGTCACTGCCGTGAACGCTGCCGTGAAAACCGCAAGTGCACTGATATCGACAGGCACAGGGAAAAAGTGGGCATCGGTGAACGAGTACCGCACGAGATCGGTGAAATAGGTGAGCGGGGAGCATGCCGCGAGGCCCAGCCCCCATGGCGGCATCTGATCGAGCGGGATGAAGATGCCGGAAATGAAGACGAGCGGGAACTTGATCAGCGAGGAGAGCATCATTATGTTCGACGGCACATTCGTCGGCGGCACCGCAAGCAGCATCCCGATCGCAGAGAAGCAGCATGCGGCAAGGAATATCGCAACAAGGAGCGTGATGCCGTGGAGGAGTGGGAGGCCGAGCGCCAGCCCGATAACGACGGTCACCAGCGTGATCCCGATGCCAAAGAGGATCGATGCGGTCATGTCGCCAAAGACGATTGCCTCGATCGTAATGGGGCAGGAGGCAAGCCGCTCGAGGGTCTTTGCCTGCCCTTCCCACGGGAAGATGGCGGGCGAAACTGCGGTCGCTGTGAAAAAGAGGGTCATCCCGACCAGTCCGGAAACAAGAAACGCAAGCGGGAGCTGCCTGCTCCCCATGAGGAAGGCAAGGAAAAGAAAGACCGGCATGAAGATCCCGAAGATGAGCACTGGTCCCTTGAAGTAGTAGATGCGGATATCTTTCTTCGCGATCGCCCATGACCGCCGCACCTGTTCGATAAAGGATGCCGGGTTCATGGTCCTGTCACCTCGGTAAGCCTCAGGAATGCATCGTCAAGCGATGGGGCGAGCGTGTTCAGTGTGACAATCGAGGCGGCGTTCTGCTGGCTGAAGGCGACCAGGGACCGGATCACTTCGTACTGGTTATCAGCGGTTAACTGCCATTTGTCCCCGGTCCGGTTCACGCCGGTAACCCCGGGAATTCCTTCAAGCGCATCCCCCGGCACCTCACGGTCGAAGCTTACTTCTATACGATGCACCCGTTCGATCGCCATCTTGAGCTTCTCGGGGGCATCGATTGCGACGATACTTCCGCCCCGGATAATACCAACCCGATGGCAAAGCCGGTTCGCCTCCTCCATATTGTGCGTGGTGAGAAAGATAGTCGTCCCCTGCCGGTTCAGGTCCCGGAGCAGGGCAAGGATCATCTGGGTGCTCTGCACGTCGAGACCGCTCGTGGGTTCGTCCAGGAAGAGGAGTTTTGGTTCATGGAGCAGCGACATGGCGAGGATGAGCCGCTGCTTCATGCCCTTCGAATATGCCTGCACTTTCTGGTCTTTGCGTTCGAAAAGACCCAGCATCCCGAGCAGGTCGGATGAGCGTTGCATCGCCCGGGTGCGTTCAAGCCCGTACAGTTCGCCCATCAGCATCAGGTTCTGCCATGCGGTGAGATCGGTATAGGCGTTCGAAGTCTCCGGCACCACCCCGAATCCCTGCTTTGCCAGAACCGGGTCGGACCTGATGTCGTGCCCGAGGACCGTTGCTGTACCGGCATCGGGAAGGATGACGCCGGTCAGCATCCGGGTGGTAGTGGTCTTGCCTGCACCATTCGGACCGAGGAAGCCAAAGATCTCTCCCTCATCGACATCGAATGAAACATGGTCAACCGCGGTATTGCTGCCAAATACCTTCGTCAGGTCTGAAGCGCGGATCATGACGGTCATATTTTTCTCCTGTTTCTAGATATCATCCTGATCCCTGAAGGACCATCCTCAGTGTGCATCGGATTCCCCGTATCCTATCCTTCCCGACCCGGGACAAGACACAGGAGATTACACGTGATGCACTGTCGTCCCCGAGTTGATCATCCCCTCGCTTTTTCCCGGAAATCAGCTGCTTCAAAAAATCTTTAACCACTCGTGCCCTATCACCATTCACGGATATTCGACAGATCAAGTACTATCAGGGACGTTTTCGATGAGATCCTGGCTACTCCTGTCAGTCGCGATCGTCGCGATCGCCATCATGTTGACGGCCGGCTGCGTGAATGAACAGACCTCCGGGCAGAATTCAACTGTTCCAGAGAGCGCGGTCCAGGCATCAGGCCAGGTTACGAAGGTCGAGGTGTTCCACTTCCACCCGACCAGGCAGTGCGTTTCCTGTAAGGCCGTCGGAGACCTTGCAGGGGAGACCGTGAATACTTCGTTTGTCCCGGAACTTGCATCAGGGAAACTGGTATTCAGGCATATCAACTACCAGCTCCCTGAAAATGCAGCCCTTGTCAAAATTTACGGGGTGACCGGATCTTCGCTCATGATCGGGGTGTACACTCCGGAAGGGTTCCACAAAGAGGAGAACCTGAAGGTCTGGTATAAGATCGGAAATAAAGAAGAATACATGAGTTACCTGAAAGGAGTAATCGAACGGAGGCTTGCGGGAGACCTCTCGTAGATGGACCTTTTTTCCTTCATGGAGGCGATGGGCGGGAGCGAGCTTGCTCTTATCGCGGCTTTTTTCATCGGCCTCATGATGGCGTTCTCCCCCTGTACCCTGGCAAACAACATCGCCGCCGTCGCATTCATCGCGAAGAAGATGGGGAGCGGGCGTTACACCGTCCTGGTGGGGACGGTCTATACCATCGGCCGGATGTGCACGTATGTCGCGGTTGCTTCGATCATCGTGCTCCTTGGCCTGAATATCCAGGATATGGCGCTTGGTCTCCAGCAGTACGGGGCGCTGCTGATCGGCCCCGTCTGTATCATTATCGGGGTCCTCCTCCTCGGGATCCTTCCGCTCGACCGTTTCGTCCCGAAAAATCCGCTGCAGGGACTGTCCGGGCGTCTGGCTGAAAAAGGGTATCTTGGCAGCTTCCTGATCGGTGTAATTTTTGCCCTCACCTTCTGCCCGTTTTCAGCAGTGCTGTATTTCGGGATGCTCATCCCGCTCGCCCTCCGGGAAGGAGACGCTCTCGTGATACCGGCAGTTTTCGCCATTGCGACCGGGCTTCCGGTGATCGTGTTCTCGTTCCTCCTTGTCTCCGGGATGTCAAGGCTCGGGCAGGCCATGAAGCGCATCGGGTCAATCGAGAAGTGGATGCGATGGGGTGTCGCAGTCCTTTTCATCGCGATAGGGGTTTATTATGTAGTCCTTGCTCTGGCACCGGCATAACCGTCACCGGCGGGACAGATCTTTTGATGTTTCCGGGCTGATCCGGGCTCCTGAATCCTGAAAGGTCCGGATTCACCCGCACAGTGGCCCTGAACGTTCCCTGATCCAGGTTCGCATACTGCACGTTCAGACCGGATTCATTGAAAATGGATATCAATTAAAAACGAAAATTATAAGTAGAATAAACGCTATGCAGGGTACGCCTCAAGAGGAAGGGGCTCGAGGGATGCACTACCGGGTGCGATGAGTCTGCGAGGTCCGGACGGCGAAGGATCTTCAGGCGACCAGGAAACCGCATCAGGGTAGCCGACCAGGTGCCGCAGGTACTATCCTGCCGTACCCGGGTGAGGCCGCAGGTCCAAACGGCGAAAGACCTGTGACCGGAAAAGACGCCGGGAATACGGGGCCGGACAGATAAACCGGGGTAAACCTGCCGTTGCCAGGGTGATCTGCGGGCATAAACAGCGGAATGCCTGCGGATGCGACAAAGTATACGCCTGGCACCGGGGCTGATTCGTGTCCCGCGATACGGGTCTCTCCTTTGGGGCACCCTTGCTTTTGGGATTTCCCAAAAACCGCCTGACTTTTCTGGTTCGCGTGCACCGGATACCTGTTTAATGCATCAGCAGGCTGATATATGAGGGAAGATCATGAAGAAATCCGAAGAGGCATGTCAGTGTTTCATGGACCGGTTCACCTGCTCGGCCGCGGTCTTTTCTTCGTTTTCGGATGAACTCGGCCTCGACCCGGAAACGGCGAAAAAGATCGCGTGTGGCTTTGGTGCAGGCATTTCAAAAACCGGGAATATCTGTGGTGCGGTAACGGGAGGTATTATGGCAATCGGGCTGAAGTACGGGAAAACACGGGCCGATGACGAAGCCTCGACAGAAAAGACCAGGGCGCTGGTTCGGCAGTTCATCACAGAGTTTACCGCCCGGAACGGCTCGATCAACTGCACGGATCTGCTCGGGTACGACCTGAGTGACCCCTCGGACTATTCGGCGGCGAGTGCGAGCGGGCTTTTTGTGACGAAGTGCCCCCTGCTGGTGAAGGATGCCGCAGATATCCTTGAAAAGATCCTCTAGAGGTTGCCAGGAGGAGTTTCCAGTACGTTGATTCATTTCCTGCCGCCCCCCGTGAGTTGATCTCCCCGGATGCACGGTTTTTCTCTCATGTCCTGAAGGTGGGCATGAAATCCGCGTAACCAGAACGTGGGGATCTCCCGTTTTCTGACGGGTCCTGTCGGATTTACCCGGGTGTATGGGGCAAAAATTACTGCCTGAGCTCGACCGGACGGGTCATATTCGAGACAGGTATTCCGTTCCTGAG
>JAJRBP010000203.1 GCA_028679405.1 Methanoregulaceae archaeon
TGCCACCATAAAGGCGGACAGGCCAAATTGAAAGATACCGGTTTTCAAAAACCCCGAAATCCAAATGGAACGGAATTGTGCCTTTATTCATCTGGCGGCATCTGATAATCCGCTCATCAGGATATAAACTTTATGAATTAACCCGGGATCGTTGAAAAATCAAGTATGAATTTGGGATTTCTACAGGTCTTTTTCATGAAATGAGCCCAGGACACCTCCTCCGTGAATTCCTTGCCCGGTGGGCTGGCGGGTAATGGATCACGATCGAGTCGGGGGCGATCCCCCATCCACAAGTACCAGAGTGGATTTGTATACCGCCGGCCGGCACATGACCTTGTTCTTCCCTGGAAAAGAGTATGGTTTATCCTGTCGATTACTGGACCCAGCCGAACCGTTCGAAATATTGCTTGAACTGGTCCACTTTCAGGGCAAACACTCCGTCTTCGGTAGTGAGTGCCTTACCGAGCCAGGCTCCTGTCCCAAGCGTAAGCGTCCCGCCGTAGGTAGGATCGGCACCCCATAATTTTCCATAAGGATTTCTAAGTACGATGAATTTTGTCGAGACACCACCAACAGCCTCAGTGTGCACCCCGAGGACCGAATAAGTGTGGTTGCCGACGAGAGTCGAATCACCATAGACCACGCCCCCCGGAGGGTTCAGGTAGGTATTTGCGACCATCGGGACCTGGGATGCCCCTTCGGCGACACTCCCGCACTTGTTGAAGATCTTCGTGTAGATTTGATCGGCCGTGAGCGAGGTCATCGGCCAGCTCGTCCCTCCGTTGGCAAAATACATCCCGGTGATGTTAACGAGAGCCGTATACGGCGATCCGCCATAATATCCGGCGATAGTGGGATGGTCGGCATTCCCGTCCGTCGGGCACATGCCGCAGTTCGGTGGTTTCGGATGGGTGAGATGGTATTGTGTGCACAACCACTTTGCATATGCTTTCTCAAACACCGCAGGCCAGATCTCACCCGCAGCTCTCGACCTGGCGAATACGAAACTGTCAACGTTGAGTGGGAGATCGTTCGCACCTGACACTGCGGATGAATTTCCCGGCGCCGTGTAGAACGAGATATTGTAGGTATTGTTGGGCCTCCCGTCAAGAGCCAGCTTTGCGGGAGCGGAGAAACGAACCGCCGCCAGCGCTCCCAGGAAGTGACAGTCAAGAGAACAGCCCTGGATCGGGTCTTCGTACTCGGTTCCGGCCGGAACCCCTGCGAGAGAGAACCTCCAGTTCGCATTCAGATACCAGCGGGTCGGCGCCGTGCTGCACGGCGTGGCCTCGGCTCTTATCGACTCGGGGGCCCCTGATCGGGTATGCCCGGGCAATCCCCTGAAGAGAGGGGAGTCAAGCGATGGATCAAAGAGTTCGTCGAACGGCATTCCGAGCGTCTGTTTCAGGAGAGTCCTGGCCTCTTTTTTCGACTTCTTGTCCCACGGAATATACCGTTTCTTCACGGCTTCCGCCAACGCATAGGGGCTGCGAGCCCCTACGTCAGACCTGATTGCATCCTTTCCCTTAGCCATATGAAGAGCACCTCACTTTACCTGGACGAATAGGGTCGACCAACCCGGGTTCTTCCACATTCATTTATTTGATGCCGGTACGAACGTATCCTGACACTGGTTCCGGCCGGCAAAGCCAAGCGTGGAGGATCATACTCCTCCATAGACCCCTGAATCCGGATTGGAAATATATTTCGCCATTTTCATCTGGCGATACGTGATAATCCTCCCATCGTCTTATAAACTTTGTGAAAAAATTTTCTAAAGGGAAAGGATCAAAAATCCCGGTGCGACATTCCGTTTGCCTGGGGGACAGGAGAACACTTCTCCTGAATAAAACGCAAGTATGTGAAGAAAATCAAGGCTTCACTTGTTCCTGCCGATCAGCTTCACGAGCAGGGCTTTCTGTGCATGGAGCCGGTTCTCAGCCTCTTCCCAGACCACGCTCTGCGGCCCCTCGATCACCTCGTCCGTGATCTCCTGGCCCCGGTGTGCCGGAAGGCAGTGCATCACGATCGCATCAGGCGACGCTTCCTTTACGAGTTCCGCCGTCACGGTGTACCCCTGGAATGCCTTGATACGTTTATCCCGTTCCGCTTCGGTCCCCATTGAGACCCAGGTGTCGGTCATCACCACGTCGGCATCCCTCGCGGCCTCGAGCGGGTCGCGGACGACCTCAACCCTTCCTCCGAGGGCGTTTGCACGTTCGACCATGTCCGGAGCCGGTTCGTATCCTGGCGGGCATGCAGCCTGGACGATCATCCCGGTCGTCGCAGCCGACAGGACGAGCGAGTTGCAGACGTTGTTCCCGTCGCCGATCCACGCGACGTTCACGTCGAGGGTCGAGCCGAAATGCTCCCTGATGGTCATGATATCGGCAAGCAACTGGCAGGGGTGCTCCCTGTCCGAGAGGCCGTTTATCACCGGTACCGTCGCATAGCGTGCGAAATCAACGATCGTGCTGTGCTTGTATGCACGTATCATGACCCCCGAGACGTACCTCGCGGCGACCCGGGCGGTATCACGTATCTCCTCTCCCCGCCCGAGTTGCAGGTCCTGGGTGTTTAAGTAGAGGGCACTCCCGCCGAGGTCGTGCATACCGACGTCGAATGATATCCGCGTGCGGGTGGAAGGCTTCTCAAAGATCATCGCGAGGGTCTTTCCCCGGAGGACTTCATGCGCCGTACCGTCTTTCCTCAGCTTTCGCAGGTGCTCCGCATCCCGCATAAGCTCTCCAAGCTCGTCCTCGTCGAAATCGAGGATCGAGATCAGGTCTCTCTTCATCGGATCTCCTTCATGTGTGCACACCGCCGTTCAAGGAGGGCCCTGGTACCGACATCCTTCCGGTAGCGAACCTCCCCGGTCACTGAAGCCGCCCCCTGCTCCGCGATCGATTCTGCTTCTCCAAGGGTGCCGGCAATCCCGACAAACGCGAGGGTCCTCGAGGACCGGGTGACAAGCTGCCTTCCTTCCCCGTCCACATTTGCATAATATAACAGTGCCTGCCCGTAATCTCCGATCGAGAGGGGGCGTCCTGTCCGGGGATTGTCAGGATATCCCTCCGGGACGATGTACTTGCATACGGTGGCCTTTGGCGCGAACTTTATATCGGGCTTTTTCAGGGAACCCTCGGCCATCATCCGGACGACCTCTGACAGATCAGTCCCGAGGAGAGGTATCACGTTCATCGCTTCCGGGTCCCCGAACCTCGCGTTGAACTCGATCACCATCGGGCCTTCCCTGGTATT
>JAJRBP010000124.1 GCA_028679405.1 Methanoregulaceae archaeon
CGACCCAGATGACCGTACATAACCGCGAAGGAGTGGCCTGGGCCGCCAGCCACGGGTTCTCAAGGGTGGTCCTCGCCCGGGAGCTCCAGGTCAGTGAGATCAGGGAGATCGCCTCTGCCCCTGAATGCAGGGATACCGGCCTCGAGGTCTTTGTTCACGGTGCGCTTTGTTACTCGTACTCGGGCCAGTGCCTTCTCTCCTCGCTGATCGGCGGCCGGAGCGGGAACCGCGGGATGTGTGCTCAGCCCTGCAGGAAACCCTATGTCCTCCTCGAAGGCGGGCAGGACCATTACGGCAGGATGTCGGGGATGAAACCGGTGGAGGGGATCCCGGCATATCCCCTGTCGACACGCGACCTCTCGGTGTACCGGGTGCTCGGGGACCTGGCCGGACTGGGTCTCCGTGCACTCAAGATCGAAGGGCGGATGCGGTCGCCCAGGTACGTGGCCCTCGTGACCGATGTCTACCGCCGTGCGATCGACGCTATCGACAGTGGAGATTTTTCCCCTTCTGACGAGGACGAGGTTGCCCTCACTCTCGCCTTCAGCCGTGGGTTTACTCCCGGATGGCTGATGGGGAGCCGTCACCGCGGACTGCTCGGGAATGCCCGGCCCGATAACGTCGGCCTTTTTTTGGGAGAGGTCGTCTCATCGGATTCCCGGAGTGGTCTCGTAAAGGTCAGACCAGTTTCAGCCATCGTCCCGGAAACCGGGGACGGGGTCGTGTTTGTAGATCCCCTGACCGGGAAAGAGGAAGGATTCCCTCTCACCCGGGATGCCCGGCTGGAGGACGGCTGCCTTATCCTCCCCTCCCGTGCCGGCCCCGGGGCCTGCGTATGGCTGACCCGGAAGGCATCACTCGTCTCCCGGGCAGAGGCGATCATCTCCCGGAAAAGACCCCTCATCCCGATCGACCTCTTGGTGACCTGGGACGGTCAGGTCCCGGCCCTCTCCGGAAAAATCTCCGGGCTGCCGGGAAAAGACGCACTGGACGTGGTGTACAGGCCGGAACAGGGAATGGAACCCTCCCGTGGACGGGAGGTCGGTACCGAGGAAATCCGGAGGCAGCTGATGAAGACCGGGGGGACAAGGTTCTCCATCCTGGTATCAGCGATCGAATATCCTGGCGGACTCTTCGCACCGGTCAGCTATCTCAACGCTCTCCGCCGGGATTTCCTCGGCCGCGCGGAATCGGCGATTGCAGGTTCATTCCTGCCGGGGAATGCGGTAGTGGAGGAGACAGGGAAGAGGTGCCGGAAAATGAGGGAAGTCCTTCGATCTCCCGGAAAGACCCATGGAGACGAGCTGCCAGCGCCCCCCCTCGTGATCTCGCTCTATACTGATGACCCCGGGGCGGTCCGGGAGGCGGTGGCAGCCGGGTGTCGTTCCATCTGTTTTGAGCCAGATCCCCGGACCGGACACCGCAGATGCCTTGAACCGGGCCTGGTCCGGACAGGGGATCTTGCAGAACTTCTGTCTGAAGTATCAGCGATATGCACATGTGCCGGCGCTTCGCTGACCTGGAAATGGCCCAGGATAACGAGGAGGGACTATCTTGACGCCGCCCTGCCGATCGTGGAAGCTGGCGCTCCTTACGACGCCATCATGCTTGAGTCCACGGGAGTTGCTGACGCTCTGGCAAGGAAGGTGCAGGGCATTGTACTGACCGGGGGATCCGGGCTCAATGTCATGAATTCATGCACGATCCGGACACTCTCCCCGTTGTTCAGGAGGCTCACAATCTCGCCCGAGATCACCGGCACAGAACTGGCCTCCCTGCTCTCCTGTTCCGGAGGACCGGGCGTACCCGGACTGGACGTGATCGTCCAGGGGAACCTCGAGGTGATGGTCGGGGAAGAGTGCCTCCTTGCCAGGAAGCCGGGTTTGCACGGCGGGTCCTGCACCGGGTATTCTCCCTCCCGCACGCACGGTCTCCGCGATGGATCCGGAAGGATCTTTCCGTTCCGTATCGACGCCGCATGCAGGACGCATATATACAACGCAGTCGAGACCTGCCTGGTCGACCGTGTCCCCACCCTCGCCCGGCAGGGGGTCACCGGCATTGCGATTGACGGGAGGGGGAGAGGACCTGCATACGCGGCGGAGATGGTGAGGATTTACCTTGAAGCGGCACAAGCCGTTGAACTGCCGGCAGAAGAGACGGAAAGGCGGATCTCCACCCTCAGGGAACGGGTAAGACAGATCTCGCAGGGGGGGATAACGGCGGGTTACATGGGCAGCCTCAGGGAACCGGTACCCGGATCTCCCGATCAGAAGTCTTCTCTACCATGACGGTGAAAATCCTCCTGACCGGTGAAACGTATCGTGACATTCATACTCATCAACCTGAAGAGCTACGCAGAAGGGACCGGGCAGCGCGCCCACCAGATAGCCACCATGGCACAGTCAGTCTCAGAGGAGAGCGGAGTCGAGATCGGCCTTGCGGCAGGATACATTGACCTTCATCCCCTGAGCAGGCATTTCGAGATCCCGATCTACGCACAGCATGTGGACGGGGTTCCGCCCGGGGCATTTACCGGGCACGTGACCGCTTCCGCGGTCCGGCAGGCGGGAGCCGTCGGTTCGCTCCTGAATCACTCCGAGCGGAGGCTTACCCTTGCAGCCCTCGAGGCAGGATTGAAAGCACTCACCGAGGAAAAGCTCTCCTCCGTAATCTGTACAAACAACGAAGCGACGAGCGCGGCAGCAGCTGCCCTTCACCCCACCTATGTCGCGGTGGAGCCTCCCGAGTTGATCGGGAGCGGTGTCTCGGTCTCCAAAGCAAACCCCGAGATTATCACCCGTTCTGTTGCAGCCGTGCGCGAGGTAAACCCGGAAGGAAAAGTCCTGACCGGGGCCGGGATCCAGTCCGGAGAGTGCGTAAAGATTGCCGTCGACCTCGGGACCGACGGGGTCCTGCTCGCCTCGAGCGTGGTGAAGGCAAAAGATCCAGGTGCAGTTCTCCGCGACCTGGTCTCGCTGCTTTAATGCCTGGGACCAGGATGATCAGTCATGCCAGGTGATCACTCCGATCACCTTCCTCACATCCGGCGCCAGTACTGCACAGGAAGCGCGGAGCCTTGGTCTCTTTGCTCTAACGCCCCGAGATAAGGGGGATCAGGTCGTGCTTGGTGATCACCCCGATCACCTTTCCCATGTCGAGAACAAGCACCGCATGGTGTGACTGGAGGATGCGGACGACCGTACCGATATCGATATCGGGCGGAACGGTGGGGAAACCTGACTCCATCACCCCGGCGACAGTCTGGCGCGGGCTCCGGTGGGTCCTCTGTCCTTCAATCGCGTCGACGATGGCCGTTTCCGAGATGCATCCGACCGGTGTCCCGTCATCGATCACCGGGAGTTGCGAGATCCCGTTCTGGTTCATTATTCCGATCGCCTCGCTGACGAGACACTCAGGGTCCACAAACAGTACGGGCGTGTGCATCACGTCCCGCGCGATCACCCGCGGTCGTTCCTCGCTGTCAAGGACCGCGACGATCCTCTTCAGGGTCGAGAGACGCGGGTCCACGCTCCCGGACTCGATCCGCGCGACCATCGACTGGCTTATCCCGGCTTTCCGTGCGAGTTCCGCCTGGCGCATATCGAGAATCTCCCTCCGCGCCTTCAGTTCCCCCGGAGTCGGGATATGCATAGCAGAATCACTATTGGTCCTGCAATTAAA